>JAGIAP010000455.1 GCA_017744805.1 Chitinophagaceae bacterium
TTGTACACCTGTTCAAATGCAGCGTCATTTCCATTGATAAAAGCCTGTATGACTTCCTTTTCCAATACCATCAGGCGGCGGGGTTAGGGATTAAGCAGTTAATAATACAATAATAAAGAAAACTTGTGTATTAACCGGTTAGACTTACAGCCGATTGAAACTCAGTAAGTTTATATTTCATTCCATTACTCTGTTCTACCCATTCACCCGGTATTCCCTTGCAACCCATATCAATTATTTTGCTTCTATCTAATACTGTGCTAACTTGCACGGCTTTTTAAACGGGAGTAGTTCCTTCAAACAATGACAGACTTATCGCATTTCGATCCCAACGGTGCCAGTAACCCAAACAACAATATTTTTGGTTTACCCACCAACGAGGATGATGCCCGGCTGGTAATATTACCAGTTCCCTGGGAAGTGACAGTAAGCTACAATGCAGGTACTGCAAGAGCTGCAGATCATATTTTCAAAGCCAGTATGCAGGTAGACCTCTTTGATGCCGACTGCAAGGAAGCCTGGAAACAGGGTTTCTATATGCGCAGCCCGGACAGGAAGATCCTGCTCAAAAGCGATTACCTCCGCAAGGAAGCGGAGCTGTATATCGACTATACCTCCAGGGGCGAAGCAGTCGAAAAGAACAACTTCATGTGCAAATCCCTCAAGGAGATCAATGAAGGCGGTGTGTACCTCAATAACTGGGTATACGAACAAACCCGCTCCCTCCTGCAACAGGGCAAACTGGTAGGCCTGCTCGGCGGCGACCACAGCACTCCCCTCGGCTATTTCAAAGCCATATCAGAAAGATTTCCCGATTTCGGTATCCTCCAGATAGACGCTCACTGCGATCTCCGCAAAGGCTATGAGAATTTCACCTACAGCCATGCCAGCATCATGTACAATGCGCTGAAAGAGATCCCTGCCCTCAGTAAACTGGTGCAGGTAGGCGTGCGCGATTACTGCGAAGAAGAATGGGATTATGTAAAGAACAATAAGGACCGGGTGGTCACTTATTTCGATAAAGACGTCAAAGAAAGATTATTCGAAGGCGATACCTGGAAAAAGATCGCCGACGAGATCGTAGAGAAACTTCCCTCACAGGTATACGTTAGTTTCGATATCGACGGGCTCGACCCCAAGCTTTGCCCCAATACCGGCACACCTGTTCCCGGAGGATTTGAAGTGGCCCATATTTTCTATCTCCTGAGAAGGGTAATGCAGAGTGGCCGCACCATCATCGGCTTCGACCTCAGCGAAACCGGCGTTGGAGAAGTGGAATGGGACGCAAACGTAAGTGCGAGAGTATTGTGGAAGTTATGTAATTTGCTGGTGGCAAGCAATTCATAACCTATTTGGCGATCATGGTGTATCAATACGTTGTCAGCCTCAAGAACCAGCATAATAAGACCATCGATATATTCGGCTTTCTGCTGAGTGCCGGCTCCGTGGTGTTCTTCGTGTGGGAACTGATCCTGCAACAGAATATCAGCCTGGCCTATCTGCTCGGCGCCGTTTTTGTCACTGGCGTATTGGTGTACAATATCTGGATGTCCGCCAAAGGCCGCAAGGTCTATTACAGCCGGGCCCTGCTGATCGCCGCCCTGGTATGGATGAAGATGCCCTATCTCCAATGGCTGAGCTTCCTTTTCATCATCCTCGCATTGCTGGAATACCAGGCAAAATATTCCCTCGAGATCGGCTTTACCGAAAACCAGGTGGTGATCAATTCCCTCTTCAAAAAAAGATACCGATGGGACCAGTTCAACAATATCGTATTGAAGGATGGCCTTATCACACTCGACTTCAACAATAACAAACTCCTGCAACGGGAAGTGGTAGACGATGAAGAAGATGAAGCCGATGAGGACGAGTTCAATGATTATTGCCGGGAGCAACTGAAAAAAGTTTCACAAAAGCCTGTGGAATAATTCCATTCCTGCATCTTTGGTTCAAACTGCACTGTATGAATTCCCTTTCCCTTCCGGTAGTGCATCCAGATTTTCAGAAATTGAAGCGTTCCGGGCGCTTTTTGCACCTGGCAGCCGCCTGCTTCATCCTTTTGCACGCCGTATCACATGCTTTTTCCCATCATGCCAATTATTTTTACCTGGGTTGTCTCCTGCTGATCGCTATGGATATCCTGATCCTGGTATTTGCCGGGGCCAATATCCTGCAGTCCATGCCCCGGGTGAACCTTTTCTTCCGCCTGGTAGAATTCTTCTTCTTCCTGGGCATCGGCATCACGCTCCTGTTCGACGAAGCCTGGATCTTCGGCTCCGTGCATGTGGTGCTGAGCGCCGCCTATTTCTATCTCTTCTACCTGGAAAAACAGCTTCGCACGGAGGAATACCTGGCCATCCATCATACCGGTATCAGCATCCCCGACCTGCCGGAGCAGAAATTCTTCATTTGGAGCAATATAAATGGCATAAATGCGCAGTACGACAGCATTACGGTACAGACATCCTTCAATAAATCTTATCATTTTGAGCTCCGGAAGAATCTTGAATTCGAAGAACTGGATCAAATTCACGAATTTTGCAGGCATTATTTAGGAACAAGCAGGTTCTGAGCGTGTGATCCGGGGTGGCCCGGCCCGCCGGCGCCGCTACAAAACAAGGATCCCGATGGCTGTATTACAGAATAGTCCGTATTTATTGTATTCCGATGGAAAGGGAAATATCTTCGAAGACACTTCCCTTTATGCAATAGGCCGTGCCGGATGGGATGCATTCCCCATTCCCGTGGAAGACTGGATCGAGCTGCCCGAAGGAGGCACCCTGTACGAACTGCCCGGCCGTCGTGGTATCGGTATCGATGTCAAGACCGGCGAAATGAGGCTTTGTGAACTGGGATGGGCCACCGCCGCCTTCATCCCACCCGCTCATACCGGCCTCTACCTGGCCGCCTATGAAACCGGCCACGATGCCCCCACACTCCCTCTCTTCTGTTACACCGCCGCCGCCTGGCATAACGATAAATTCTATGTGCCCGCCGTCCGCATCGAACAGGATATCCGCCAGGAATGCGGTGGCTTCGATGATGTGAAGATCCAGACCGGCGTTGCCGATTTCCTGAAAGCCTATCCTCATAACAGACTGGTGAAACACCTGGCAGAGAATTGCTGCCTTACTTATAATTGCCCTGCCGCGCGTAACTATTTTATGGGAAGATGGGAATGCCCCATCCCGAGCTCTCCGGCCTGTAACGCCAATTGCATCGGCTGCATCTCCTTCCAGCCCAGCGATGAAGAGATCGTGAGCACACAGGACCGCCTTACTTTCAAACCTTCTGCTGAAGAGATCGTTGAGTTCACGGTACCACACCTGGAATCAGCGCCCTACCCCATCGTGAGCTTTGGGCAGGGTTGCGAAGGTGAGCCCCTGCTGATGTGGGAGACCATCAAAAGAAGTATCATCGAAATGCGCAAGCATACGCAAAAGGGCTCCATCAATATCAATACCAACGGTTCCAAACCTGATGCCGTTCGCGCACTTTGCGAAGCAGGGCTCAACTCCATCCGCGTCAGCACCAACTCTGCACGCAAGCATATTTACGAAGCCTATTATCGTCCCAATAATTACCAGTTCGAAGATATCATCGAGAGCCTTAAAGTAATGCGCTCATTCGGTGGCTGGACCAGCATCAACTACTTCGTATTCCCCGGCATGACCGATAGTGTGGAAGAATATGAAGCATTGCGCAAGCTCATCATCGATACCGACCTGAGCATGATCCAGTGGCGGAATTTCAATATCGATCCCGACTGGTACCTGGGCAAGATCGGGTTCCATGGAGAAGTGGAAATGATCGGCATCAAACAGATGCAGGAACTGATCCGCGAAGAATTCCCGAACCTGAAATTCGGGTATTTCAATCCTCCCATCGAAAGGATCAAAGGGAACTACGAAGTTGATTTCGCTCACTGATAAAAATTGGGCGGATTGCCGCCTTATTCATGATCGCACTTTGCATTGTAGCTTTTCTCGCCGGATTTGTTGACGCTATTGTGGGCGGTGGTGGACTGATCCAAACACCCGCCGCCCTGGTGTTATTGCCTCAACTCCCTGTGGCAACGGTGATCGGTACACTAAAAATTCCCGCCTTCAGCGGCACCTCCGTGGCTGCTTATCAATATGCCAAAAAAGTGAAACTGAATTACAGGATGCTGGGACTGATGGCAATCATCGCCTTTTCTGCCGC
>JAGIAP010000456.1:0-3944 GCA_017744805.1 Chitinophagaceae bacterium
ATCTTACGGTCTAAAAAAACGACAAATTGTCCAGTCAACGCCTACATCAAAAATCTTTTAAAATTTAGTTAAGTAAAAATATCAGATTAAAGACAGATATGTCTATCACCCAACCATACAATCACAAATTTGAATCTCACGTTCCGCTTCCCGAACGTTTATTATTTGAAAGCCTTCCAGTATGATAAATTGGACGATGCTTTTGGGGAGAAGTTTTCATGGCTTCTAGTCTGTCAACAAGAATAGTAATAACTGGCATAAGCTTACAAAATCGATTTTGTCTCCTAGTACTTTCCCAATGATTGCGCCAATTCCTTCCGCCCCCTGGTAGCCAGGTCATCCAGGCTTCTCAATCCTTTTTCTTCTTAACATCCTCACACATGAAATCTATTGCACTGGAAATCGCTTCAATTAATTTGGGGTCAGTCAACTGAGCAGCAGTTCCAAGTAGTTTCCATTCTTTTTGTTTTCCCAGGTAAGTTGCAATCGCATCTGCACTTCCTTCAAGACAAGCTGCTGCTCCATAATCTATGGCAAAATTCCAGGTGGTTTCGCAGACAAACGCCAATGCTCCGTCTGAAGCAATAGTGGCAGCGGCACAAAATACAGAACCAACTACGGACGCACAACCTAGTATTGTTTTGCCAGCATCCATAACCGTTTTACCTCTGCATACCAGATCGGTGTATTCAGCAAGGGATTTTGTCTTTCCCGATAGTTCAAAAACTTTCAAGTCTCCAACTGAGGTTGCTATATTAGATATTCTAAGCCATAATTCCACCTTCGCAACATTTCCAGTAGTTGTTTTTAGAACGTCAACATAGTATGTCTTTCCATTGTATTTGACATTGGAAATAATTTCCGCCTTACTAGCCAGGCAAAGCATCTGCAATAGCAGGAATACAAGAAGTATTCGTTTCATTTTGATGTTTTTAAGGTCAATAGACATGAAAATATCATTTTGTTTAGTAGATCAATTCAATATATCGGGCTCTCATTCTTTCATCTTCCGTAATATCGGCAGTTAGCAGATATGTATCATCCCATGTCTCATCTGAGAACCACTCTACTTCCATGAGCCTGATCCTGAAACTGCCAAATTTATAAGAACCGCTATCCTTTTTCGGATCCGCCCATTTCGTGAATTTCAATTTCAGCATGGCAAGCCCGGCACCGGATTTGATAATTTCGGGTGAAAGCAGCGCATGATGTAGTTTGGGCGAATTCCTGTCGATCTCCGGTTTGCCATGGTCCAGCCAGGAAGTAAGCGGATACCAGCAAACACCATCATTAGATCCTTGTACGGTTAGAATGAAATTGGACCGCACCTCCCATTGACTCTGCCCGGTAACCGGATCCGGATAATTAAAATGGTTGAGCGACTCATGATCGAAAGATAAAGTAAAGTCTATATCGCCATAATCATCAAATAGCCAGTTCGGTTTGTCAAAGTATACAGAGACCTTCCTTTCGGGCAACAGGTAACACCAGACCGAATTCTCTACCAGGGATAACCGACAATCTTTCTGCAGATCCGGGAGCTCATCTGCTGCCAGCTTCTCATTGTAATTGATAGAAAAAGGTTGAAAGTGGACCAGGGAAAAGTTAATGAATGGATTATGGAGCTGCTTTCCGTTGGAAGCTTTGATATCGAGCTCCACTTCAATCTTCCAAAGTTGTTTTTCAATATCAAAATGCGGAAGAAAATGATAGATCCCCAATCCGGCATCATATCCTATTGCATATTCCGTTTCGGGATAATATACTTTCATGTCGGGGTTATGCTGCTGGTTGATGACCTTCCCTTCAATATCCCTTATAACAATATCCCCATATTGCAGGTACTTACGATTTCCCGAGAAACGATCTGATACTATATCGCGACCCGCTTTGGAAAAAAGGTCCTGCTTGTCATATACCTTATTGTAAGGGCTTGTATAAAGGTATTTGTTGAGCGAAACCATATTATCACTGTTAACGATTATGCCTACCCGCTCATTTTTTCCGGATGTCAACCGGTCCCGCTTCAGGTAAATAGTTACAATATTCCCCTTTTGAACGGATTCCGTTCTCTTCCTTTCAGGGAAGCTTCTTGTTTCCTGGATGGTAGTGATGGCAAAAGCGACCTTCACCGGTTCCGGCCGGCAATTGTTCAGTAACATTACCTTATGTCTGATCTCTGATGGCTGGTCCGGATGACGCATCACTTCTGCTATTTTTGGAAGTGTATATTCCTCCAGTTTGCCGGAAGCAGTAGAACGCGCATCATCCAACAATTTTTCATTGGTAAAAAAGCCCTTGAACTTTGAAACATTCTTCAGGTAATATTCCCTTTCTTCAAACCGGTTGGCCTTGAGGTCATAAGAAAGGGTCAGCTTCGATAAAAGGGACCGGAAAATATCGGTCTTATCATTTAGGACAGTGATCCGTGAAGCATCCTTGAGCTGGGCCATTATCTCATTGGTATATTCGATCTTGTACTCGAGATTGAAAGAATTGTCAGGCCTCCTGCTTCCAAAGGCAAGAACAGGTTCGGCCGGTTGATGGTTGGTTGGAGAGTTACCTTGCACAACAATTTGTGAAGGATCGTCTATGAATTGTTCCTTGCGCATCCAGAGCTCCAATTTTCCGGAAGGAGTAAGTGCGGGAGCAAATGTTGTTGCATTTATAGCATCCAGCCTTTCAAAATGAAGCTGCACCTCTATAGTCTCGGCCGTGGAGGCCGGAACTCCTTCAGCGGAGCTGTCGATCCTTTTTCTGTCTGCAATGATATTTTTACCTATTTGATACGCCTGGAATTCAGGCAAAAGTAACCAGGGCCTGATATGGTTGATCTTATCCATAAAGGCGGGCAGGGAACTGAAACTGCTGATGGTGGGAGATACCACGGGCTCCTTTACGGCATGGGTCAGTTGTACGATCCTTGGAATATTCCTATGTGCGACTGCTTCGTTCTTGCTGCTTTTTGCAAGAAAATTTTTGGGCTCGTGATGTAAAAGCATATTACAGGAATGGTTCCACCAGCTATTCCAGGTATGCCTCATCCCATCTTCCGTCAATGTACTTGTAAGTTTCAGCCAAACATCCATTCCTTTTTTCAGGCCGATGCTTAGTTTCTCCAGCCAGTCATGATCGGTCATTTCCACTTCTTCGCTACCGGATACATTCAACAAATAGCTTTTCGGGTCAGTGCCGGCGGTTCCACCGAACCGGAAGTTTACCGTTACTATTTTGCCATCCTGTAATACGGGATAATGTTCACAATCCTTATCCCAATACAATTGCGCAGTAATGCCTGTCACAGAAGGATCAGCAAGATAATTGGGCCGGATATGACTTTCTGGATAAAACGGTCTCATAACCGTTGATCCACAGTATCTGCTGCATTCTTCCGGGCAGTTACCTTCGTATTCTTTTTCGGTAGGAAAGGGACAATTGTACTTACGTTTCCAGGAAAATATTTCGCTGGTCGACATATTTTTGAAAAGCAGTCCGTACCAAAAAGCATGTTCAAAAGAGATCTTTTCCGGAAGCAAATGGCGTTCCGCAGCCGCTCCTCCACCATCATCTGCAGTGTTGCTCCGGACAACCAGGTGATGGAGGGATTCTCTTTCACTAAGAGGAATGGCCACTGGAGTTTCGTCCTCTTTTACCGGTGCTTCATAATCATTTTGCTTTATTTCCCTGGTGGCGAAGAGCAAAACAGGTTTCTTGTTTTCCAGCGGAACGAATTCTACCTCTTCTGTAACAAAACTTTTGTATAGGTCATCAACTGAAAGCTGTTGTGGGTTCTTTTCATCCGGATGCAATGGTAGCCCCCAGCCATTTTTGTATTCATGGTATACTACAAACTGATATTTATTCCCGAACAACAGGCGGGCTAGTTTCTTATCACGCCATTTCGGAATGCCATACAAAAGTTTAACAGCATTTTACTGATGCTG
>JAGIAP010000456.1:3954-4186 GCA_017744805.1 Chitinophagaceae bacterium
GGCTTTTTCGTAAGGGAAATAATCCACAAAAAGATGTGGGGATGACCTGATTTTCGACTTGTTGAGATCCCCATCCAAAGGCGTTTCGATGTTGTCATGTGTTTTCTGCAACCTGGAGGTTTCGGTCACACTTGAAAAAGCTGATTTCAGGGTCAATTGCTGCCCGCTCCATTCAAATAACACGTCTGTTGACGCCGCTTCCAACTGCCCTTCGTCATTCATGGTATTGAGA
>JAGIAP010000457.1 GCA_017744805.1 Chitinophagaceae bacterium
GAGTCGGAAGCCATTCATATCCTTCGTGAAGTGGCCGGCCAGTTCGAGAAACCGGCATTATTATTTTCAGGAGGCAAGGATTCCATCACCCTGGTGCATCTGGCCCTGAAAGCATTCCGCCCCGGTAAATTCCCCTTCCCATTAGTGCATATCGATACAGGTCATAATTTCCCCGAAGCACTCGATTTCCGTGATGCGCTGGCCGATGAGATCGGTGAGAAACTGATCGTAAGAAAAGTGGAAGACACTATCAAAACCCGTCACCTGACCGAGCCAAAAGGAAAGTTCGCGAGCCGTAATGCCCTTCAAACCTACACTTTGCTGGATACCATCGAAGAGTTCAAATTCGATGCCTGCATCGGAGGCGCCAGGCGTGATGAAGAAAAGGCAAGGGCCAAGGAAAGGATCTTCTCCGTTCGTGATGAATTCGGACAATGGGATCCCAAACGCCAGCGCCCCGAGCTCTGGAATATCTTCAACGGCCGTATCCACAAAGGAGAGAATGTACGTGTGTTCCCCATCAGTAATTGGACAGAGCTGGATGTGTGGAATTATATCCGCCGTGAAAAGATCGCGCTGCCCTCCATTTATTTCGCACATGACCGGAAAGTGATCGAACATGAAGGACAACTGGTAGCGGTTTCCGATTTCATCCAGTTGGAAGAAACCGATACAGTGCTCACCAAACAAGTGCGTTATCGCACAGTAGGTGATATGACCTGTACTGCGGCCGTGGAATCATCTGCCAATACCCTGGATGATATCATCCGCGAGATCACCGCCACAAAGACCAGCGAGCGTGGTGAAACCCGTATCGATGACAAGGTATCCGAAGCAGCAATGGAAGACAGGAAGAAGAACGGATACTTCTAACAATTAACAATAACCGAACAAAGATATAGTAATGGACCTTTTGAGATTTATAACAGCAGGCAGCGTGGATGATGGCAAAAGCACCCTGATCGGAAGATTGCTCTACGACAGCAAGAGCATCATGATAGATCAGTTGGAGGCCATCGAAAAGCAAAGCAAGAACAAGGAAGACGGTGAGATCGACCTGGCCCTGCTGACCGATGGCCTGCGCGCCGAACGCGAACAGGGCATCACTATCGATGTGGCTTACAAATATTTCTCTACGCCCAATAGGAAATTCATCATTGCCGATGCGCCAGGCCATATCCAGTATACGCGTAATATGGTCACCGGTGCTTCCAATGCCAACCTGGCCATCATCCTCATCGATGCGCGGAACGGTGTAGTGGAACAGACACGCAGGCATTCCATCATCGCATCCCTGCTTGGTATTCCACATATTGTGGTGGCCGTGAATAAAATGGACATGGTGGATTATAGCCAGGACGTGTACAATAATATTCTCATAGACTATGCGCATGTGGCACAGACCCTGGGATTGAAGAATGTCAACTATATCCCGCTGAGCGCATTGCATGGGGACAATATCGTGGAGAAGTCTGAAAAACTGGAATGGTACGAAGGCCCGTCCCTGCTGCAATTCCTGGAGGAAGTGAAGGTGGATGACGATACCGATCTCACGCATGCGCGCTTCCCGGTGCAGTACGTGATCCGCCCACAGACAGAAGAGCTGCATGATTATCGCGGCTATGCCGGTAAGATCATCAGCGGCGTATATCGCAAAGGAGATAAGGTAACTGTTTTCCCTTCGGGAGTATCCAGCACCATCAAAGCCATCGAGCTGGGTGGTAAAGAAGTGGAAGAAGCATTTGCACCGCAGAGCGTGATCCTTCATCTCGAAGATAATGTGGATGTGAGCCGTGGAGACCTGATCACCCTGGCCAATGATACCCCCAAAACAGAACAGGAGCTGGAAGTTTTACTCTGCTGGATGGACAATAAACCATTGATACCAGGGAATAAATATTTGTTGCAGATCAACAGCAGGCTGGTCCGGGCTGCCGTCAGGGAGATCACCTACAAGCTGGATGTGAACACGCTTCAGCAAGAGGCCGGTCCCCAACAGGCAGTGCTCAACGATGTGATAAAGGCCACCATTAAAACCGCTACGCCCGTTTCATTTGATGCTTACGGAGACCTGCGGGTAAATGGAGGCGCTATCCTCATCGATGAGACCAGTCATGTTACCGTTGGTGCCTGCATGATCCAGTGATCACTTTAAAACACAACCAAAACATGAGCGCAAACAAATTTGTACAAGAGCTTTACCAACTGAAACTGAAGAACACCCAGGTATTCCCGGACAAGGTGATCACAGAGCAATTCATCGATCAGCTCTTTGCCCTGTTGTTTGTACCGCGCTCCGGCAGGCAACAAGCCATCCACGAATTCCAGAATGAGTACGAAAGCCTCAAGAGCCACCTGAGCACCCTGGTGTATGATGTGGTTCACGATGGCAACCGTACGCAGGCCATCACTGACCGGTTCTTTGACGAGCTTCCGGCCCTGCACGAACTACTGCTCAAAGATGCCGCCGCTATCACTGCTTATGACCCTGCGGCGGAAAGCATGGAAGAAGTGATCATTGCCTATCCCGGCTTCTTTGCCATTGCCGTGTATCGCTTTGCACACCAGCTCTGGGAGCAACAAGTGAAGATCCTGCCCAGGTTGTTCACGGAGTATGCGCACGGGAAAACAGGCATCGATATCCATCCCGGGGCGGTGATCGGAGAATCGTTCTTCATCGACCATGGAACAGGGATTGTGATAGGAGAGACCACGGTGATCGGGAACAATGTGCGGATATACCAGGGCGTTACCCTGGGCGCACTGAGTGGAACCAAGGAAAGGACCAATGCGAAACGCCATCCGAGCATCGAAGACAATGTGATCATCTATTCCGGCGCCACCATCCTGGGCGGCGAAACGGTGATCGGTAAGAACAGTACTATCGGGGGGAATGTATGGATCACCTATTCCGTTCCGGCCGGGTCACTGGTCTACCACAAGAGCGAAGTAGTAGCCAAAAAGGATTTCTCTTTTACGGATGCCGTGAATGGTATCCTCGGTAAGCGGGGTACCGCTTCCGCTTAAAAATAGTAATCAACGGGCACTGCTTTTTTTGTGTCCTGATAATCTACTAAAAAAGTAGACAATATGCCAAGTCAACCCATAACA
Organism: Chitinophagaceae bacterium; assembly: GCA_017744805.1. GTDB lineage: Bacteria > Bacteroidota > Bacteroidia > Chitinophagales > Chitinophagaceae > Pseudobacter. Next base: position 3,112 of record JAGIAP010000457.1, read on the forward strand.
ACAGGAAAAGTGATCATCGCCGGAGCAGGTCCGGGTGATCCTGAATTACTCACCGTCAAAGCGCTCCGCGCGCTGCAGCAGGCAGACGTGGTGCTGGCGGACAGGCTGGTCAGCGAGCAGGTACTGGTTCAATATGTGAAACAGGATGCCGAGATCATTCCGGTAGGGAAGCAATGTCGCCGGGGCGCCAGCACACCGCAGGAGATCATCAATGAACTGATGCTGGAGCATGCCTCAAAAGGTAAGCTGGTGGTTCGTTTGAAAGGAGGCGATGTCAGTATTTTCTCCAATGTGCTGGATGAACTGGAGGCATTGAAGAAAGCAGGGATCCCCTATGAGATCATCCCCGGTGTTACTGCTGCTTTGGGAGCGGCCGCCTATGCTGGTATTCCGCTCACGGCCCGTCAGTACAGCACTGCAGTTCGCTTTCTCACTTTTTACAGGAATGAAGTGATCGGAGATCAATACTGGAAAGACCTTGCCGGAACAGATGATACCCTCGTGTTCTACATGAGCTCCGAAACGCTGGATGGCGTGGTCAATAATCTCGTGAAGCATGGTATCGGCAGTGACAAACTGCTGGCTGTGATCGAACAGGCTACCACGCCTTTGCAAAATGTACAGGTAACTAACCTGTACGATTATGCGCAGAATTGGAAAGGGAAAACCTTTGTGAGCCCTGCCCTGGTGATCATCGGAAAGGTAGTGGCCCTGCACGAGCAGTTCGCCTGGATCGCCAATAGTAATTCCAGTGAATCATATTTTAAACCGGTAGCCAAATTGTTCACGGCCCCAACAACAGTTACAGCTACAGAAAATGCGAATCAACATGTTAGTAGAGCCTAAACTGAAAACATTGCTGGAGCTGGTGAAGACCAGTTCCCGTGAAGAGCTGATGTGGATGAACGGCTACCTGGCGGGTTTGCTGGAGCGCCCTTCACAGCAGGTTGCTGTGGAAACTGCCGTACAACAGGTAGCCAATATCATTCAGCAACCGGTTCCTGCTCCTACTGCTGCGCCTGCAAAGCCTGCCGTGCAGAAGATCACCCTGGCCTACGG
>JAGIAP010000458.1 GCA_017744805.1 Chitinophagaceae bacterium
TTCCAGGATCTCGCCGGGGACCAGTTTCTTGTTGCGGTCGATAGTGGAGGAAAAGAGAAGATTATCATGGATACCCACGCAGAGGAGGTCATCCAGGTTCATAACGATGGCGTCCTGTGCAATGCCCTTCCAAACGGAGAGATCGCCGGTCTCTTTCCAGTACAGGTAGGCCAGGATGCTCTTGGTACCTGCCCCGTCGGCGTGCATCAGGTTCACCCACTGGCTGTCGCCGGTGAGGAAATCAGGGTATATCTTGCAAAAAGCGAATGGATACAGTCCTTTGTCTAATTTTTCCGTAGCCTTGTGTACTTCTTCCTTTTGAGCGGAAACACCACGTTTTGAATATAAACTCATGGCCGCAAAGCTACAAAGTCTGGGGGGGATTAAAAACTACCTGGAAACAAAAACAGAACAATCCCATGAAACTCATTCCAATTTACCCCACCCTCTGTAAATTCGCAGCGCAATATGAAAGTTTACCACTCCACAGAGCCAATGCCGGTATTCCGGAATGCAGTTGTCACCATCGGCACCTTCGATGGGGTGCATATCGGTCACCAGCAGATCCTGACCCAATTGAAACAAGAGGCGGCGCGCATCAATGGCGAGACCGTGATCGTTACCTTCCATCCCCACCCCCGCAAGGTGGTGGCCGCGGGGCAAACACCCGTTTTCCTGATCAATACCATTGAAGAGAAGATCGGATTGCTGGAAAAGAACGGCATCGATAACCTGGTGATAGTTCCCTTCACCGAAGCTTTCTCCCAGCAATCCCCTGAGGAATATATCGAACATTTCCTGATTGAGAAATTCCATCCACATACCGTCATCATTGGGTACGATCATCGCTTCGGCAAAGGCCGGAAAGGTGATTACAAACTTCTTGAGGAATACTGCGACCGCCTGGACTTTGATCTGAAAGAGATCCCTGCCCATGTGATCGACAACAGCACCGTCAGCTCCACCCGTATCCGCGAAGCCGTCCTGGAGGGAGATATCGAACAGGCCAGATCACTGCTGGGCTACGATTTCTTCTTTGAAGGGAAAGTGGTGGAAGGGAATAAACTGGGCCGTACCCTTGGCTACCCTACGGCCAACCTGCAGGTAGGGATGGAAGAAAAACTGGTTCCGGGAAATGGCGTATACGCAGTAACGGTAGTATTGCCTTCCGGTGAAGAGAAACAGGGTATGATGAATATCGGCGTTCGCCCCACCGTTGACGGCACCAGGAGAATGATTGAAGTGAATATCTTCGATTTCAATGAAGATATCTACGGCAGCACCCTTCGTGTATACGTGAAGAAATACCTGCGCGGTGAACAGAAGTTCAATGGCCTGGATGCCTTGAAACACCAACTGGCCATCGACAAGGAAAATACACTTCGATTCTTTACATCATCATCTTAGCTACCATTTCCTTCAGCAGGGAGCCATCGGAAGTGCCACTATCGTTCACCCCTACACTCTTCAGGTTGTATTGGTGCAGCAAGAGCAGGGCAGCTTCCACCCCCTGGTACCCATAGTTCCTGGCAGTGGCCAGGTAATCTTTCGCGAAAAATGGATTCACGCCGATATTGGCGGCGATGGTCTTATCATCCTTCGCGCTCTGGCCGAATATCATATATGTTTTACTGAACAGGTTGTACAGCGTAGGCAGGATCAATTGAATGGGCGCCGCTTTGGGATTGGCTTCGAAGTACTGGATGATCTTCATCGCCTTGGCCAGGTCCTTTGCCGCCATGGCGCTTTGCAATTCGAATGGATTGTATTCCTTACTTACCCCTACATATTTCTCGATATCGTCTTCGGTGATATTGTTGCGCTCGCCCAGGTTCACCAATACTTTGTCCACCTCATTGTTGATGCGACTCAGATCATTGCCGATATGATCCACCAGCAGCATCAGCGCTTTTTGTGAGATGCTTCTTCCTTTCGATTGTATGAGATCGTTAGTCCAGTCGGGCAACTGGTTATCGTACATTTTTTTGGTGGTGAGCATCTCTCCTTTCTCCTTGAGCGTTTTGGCGAGCTTGCTTCTGCCGTCCACTTTCTTTTCTTTGTAAGAAACTACAAAGATGGTGGAGCTGAGCGGGTGTTCGATATAAGGTTCCAGCTTATCGATATCCCTCATTTGTTGTGCCTCCTTGAGGATCACCACTTGTCTTTCAGAGAACATCGGGTACCTTTTACAGGCATTCACCACATCTATCCAACTGGCGTCCTTACCATAGAATACCATCAGGTTGAAGCCTGCTTCGGCTTCGGTCAGGATCTCGTGTTCCGCATAATGTACTACGGTATCGATAAAGTAATCCTCCTCTCCTTCCAGCCAGTAAACGGGTTTGAATTTCTTCTTTTTCCAGTCTCCAATTATTTTCTCCGCGGACATGATACTATGAAATTTAAAAAATTATCGCAATATTACACCAAAATTAACCGTACCCCGAATGGAATTATTCACAGTGAAAAACCACTCCCGTACTGCATTTTGGCAGTTTTTCCCGGCTGCTACCCGTCCCAATTTAACATTTCTGGCATGGTTTTGGACTAAATGAGATCGAAAGTCCGAACAAGGCGCAAACCAAATATTTTAAACTTTTGAAAACCATACACATTTATGAGTACAACCAATTATCCATCAGCAAGCCCGCAAAGTCAGCCTCCTAAGAAAGATTCCAAGAACCTGATCATCGGTTTATTGGCAGTTGGCATCCTCGGTACCTGGGGATACTTTCTGTGGGACAAGAACAAGTCTGACCAGCAAATCACTCAACTGAAGACTCAATATGTTGCAGTGGATTCATCAAAGAATGAACTGCAAAAAAGTTTTGACGCAGCAGTGATCCGCCTGGATTCCCTGACCGGTCATAACAATGAACTGGAAGGAAAGCTGAGCGAGCGCAACAGCGAGATCGCCAAACTGAAAGGTCAGATCGCTTCCAAACTGAAAAAAGAAAGACTGACTGAAAAAGAAAAAGTAGAACTGAGAAGCCAGATCCAGGAACTGAACGACAAGATCAATAACCTGGAAGCGGAAGTAGCCCGCCTCACTCAGGAAAACCAGGTGCTGACAACTGAGAAAACTCAGTTGACGGCCGACAAGGAAAAACTGACTACCGACCTGGCTACCACCACTACTCAGAAAGAAGAACTGACCAAGAAAGTTGATATCGCCAGCACACTCAACGCCAGCAATATCACTATCACTCCGATCAACGAGAAGAGCAATGGTCGTGAAAAAGTAACCACTACCGCTAAACGTGTAGACAAACTGGTTATCGCTTTCGATGTAGACAACCGCATCGCTCAATCAGGCAACACTGAAGTATATGTAAGCGTTACTGATCCCGAAGGAAAGCCTGTAACTGTTGAGGCTCTCGGCTCCGGTACCTTCACTACCCGTGAAGAAGGCGACAAATTCTATACTTTCAAAATGCCTGTTGATATCGAAACTGGCAAAAAGAAACACGTGGAATTCCCCTGGAAACAAAACAGCCCTTTCAAAACTGGTAGCTACAAGATCGAAGTATACCATAACGGTTTCAAGATCGGCGAAGGAACTTCTACTCTGAAAAAAGGTGGACTGTTCAGCTAAGCATAGCTAATAAGAATTTGCATTATAATATAGTAGTTTGACAAGAGTGTCCCGGTGTGCGCCGGGACACTTTTTTTATGCGCGGCGGCCGGACTTGGGGTGAATAGATACGGCTGCAGAAACGAACCAGCGCTGTTGTGGGGTTATTGGGCTTTGGTAGGGAAAGATGAGACAGTAGTGCAGGGCCGGGCTTCTTCGCTTACGTTTCTAAGGCCGCATCTCTTCACCCCGCGCCGGCTGATGGCCGAATGTGCGGCAAGTTAAAGTTGAGATCCGGGGATAGCGCGCAGAAAAAAGTGGTTTATTTTTTTATGAAGAAAGAAGTGGGGAATGCTGAAAAAAGGGCGCTGGGAATTGAATTATTAATGGGAGTTGGGAGAAATGCGAAGGTATCTGAGTTTAGTGGAGTGGCCTTTCATGGTGCCTGATAAGGTTAAGATGTTTTTTTGAAAAGATAGAACTTCTAAATGCATAGTGTCTCCCGACCGTAACATGTCTATTTCCCCTTCCCTGGTAACAGAGTCAATGATGACATCGTATC
>JAGIAP010000459.1 GCA_017744805.1 Chitinophagaceae bacterium
TTTCGTCAGAAGATGGAGAGGTCATATTTATTTAAACTATCACCGCTTATTCCTGAAATAAAAATAAAAAAACTTCAAACCGGATAGTAATACCCCGGTCCTTTTGTGTCTTATAACTGAGAACAGACTCCAACCCTCATCACCAAAACTAACTAACTGCAATGTATGGAACAAACAGAATCTTCCTGAATGCACTTGTAAGCCCCTCCCTGGCAAGCCAGTGGCGGTATTAGTCGGAAACCTCCTTTTACATCTTCAACAACTTGCAATTATGCAAAAAAGGGAATGCTATTCCTCGGGCAGCTTATTGCCTGTACTGAAACCTGTTTATGACTGCTTCTTACAAAGAACAGGAAACCTGGTGCTTGCCAGCCTTCTGCTGATAGCCGGCCTGGTGCTCTCAACCACCAGTTATGGTCAGAAAAAGACCGACAGGAAAATCGACCTCAACTTCAGGGACCAGTTGCTCTCCACCATCTTTGAAAGCATGGAGCAACAGGCCAATATAACCATCTCCTACGAGGCCTCCAGCGTGAACAGGCTTGGCAAAACAAGCATCGTTCAAAAACAGATCACGGTGGCCGCAGCCCTGGACCTTCTCCTTAAAAAGAAGAACCTCCAATGGAAAATTGTGGACGATATCATCATGATCTCCGCAAAGCCATCGGACAGCCTGCCAGCCACCAATGGCAGGAATACCACGGGTTTGCAATCCGCGCCACCTTCAGAAACGGCACAGGATATATTGCGTGGACGGGTGGTGAACGATAAGGGTGAGCCGTTAGATGGCATCACCATCATTGTGAAGGGAACAAAGATCATGACCCTCACCAATGCCAATGGTGAATTCACTTTGCAGGATCCGCCGGAAGATGCCGTACTGGTATTCACCGGCACTGCCATCGAAACATTTGAAAAGAAGGTACAGGGCCGGGATTTCCTCTCCCTGAAGGCACAGACCAGGATCAGCCAGCTACAAGATATTGCCGTTGTATCCACCGGATATCAGAAAACACAGAAAAGAAGATTGATCGGTGCGGTGAGCACGGTCAACGGATCCGATCTGGCCGATATCCAAACTACGGGCTCTTTTGAGAAATCACTGTCGGGCCGCGTAGCTGGCGTGTATATCCGTAGTAACGGTGGCCGCCCCGGGGAATCCGGTACGGTACAGATCAGGGGCATCAATACACTCACCGGAAACAGGGAACCATTGTGGGTGCTTGATGGTATGCCCCTGCCCACCGGTGAGGTTTCTGCCAACGTGAACGAACTGCTGACAAGAGGCCTCGGCAATATCCCTCCTGAGGACATAGAAAGTATCTCCATCCTGAAAGATGCCACCGCCTCCGCCATCTATGGCGCACGCGCCGCCAATGGCGTAGTGGTGATCACTACCAAACAGGGACGGAATGGTAAGAATTACCTCAGCTATTCAGGCAGGATGAGCGTTTCAGAAAAGCCTGTCAATAAGTTCCATTTCATGAACACCGCTGAGAAAGTGGCTTTTGAGAGATCGCTTTTCACCGATTTCAAAGATCCCTACGGAGGCCGTGTGGTGAGCATCCTGAACTCCGTGGAAAAAGGGAATATCACCGAAGCAGAAGGTGAGAGCCAGATCGGTGACCTGATGCACACCAATACCAACTGGATGGATGTGATCATGCGGAGAGCCACTTCACAATCGCATGTGATCAGCCTGAGCGGTGGCAACGATAAAACGCAATACTATGCATCGCTCAATTATTCAAAAGCAAACGGAGTACTGAAAACGAATAACTATGAGAATGCAGGCCTCAATATCAAATTATCGAATTATGTAAGAAAGAACCTGCTGGTCAGGTTCAACCTGTACAGTACCATAAAAAGGAATAAGGAAGGACAATCTGCCATCGATCCTTTTACTTACGCCAGTTTTGCCAATCCCTATGAAAAGCCCTTCAACGCTGATGGCTCCTATGCATCGGACCTCACCTATGTGACCACTACAGCAGATGTTTCCGATCCTTTTTCGGGGTACGACAAATTCAATATCCTGAACGAACTATCGAAGAATACCAAAACAGATTCCTACGGCAATGCCAGGGCTCAACTGGGCCTTGAATATACTTTCCTGAAGAATTTCAGGTTCACTACCACGGGAGCCTTCAATTATTCCATAGTGCAAACCATGGATGGATCGGCCCCGGGCACCTATCGCTCCAAGGTCAATAACTGGATGAAATTCGTGTTCCAGGATGTATTCTTCAGTGGTGTGCCTGATAGCTATAACAATGGCTTCCTGAGAGAGAGCTCGGCCAAAGTGAGCGACTACTCTGTAAGGTCAACCTTCGAGTACAATAAGAATATCAACAGGCATTTTGTGCAATTAATGGTTGCAGGGGAATTGGGCGGCAACAAGAACAACCAGTTCTTTCACCTCAACCCTGTTTACTATCCCGAGGCAAGGATCGCAGGCTATCCGGATATCTACTCTTATTTCCCATCCACCAAGCTGAACCTGAAAGCGCTGGGAGGAACAGATTTCAAGGAAGAGAGATCGGCCTCCCTGATCACTTCAGGAAGCTATTCATACGATAACCGCTATGTATTCAATGGCAGCTTCCGCAACGATGGGGTGAGCATCCTGGGTAACAGGAACCAGTTCTCCCCTCTCTGGTCTGCAGGCCTGCAATGGAATATGCATAACGAGGATTTCCTGAAGAACAATCCCGTGATCGATCGTATGGTACTGAGAGCCGGGTTCGGATATCGAGGCAGCATCAACAAGAATGGGATCTATCCCTTTTCCTATTACTCGCTCAATACTTCGGGCAGTACGTACAATGGGGTATTGTACGGGAACTCCATCACCTATGGCAACCCGGTGCTGAAATGGGAGAAAAAACAGAACAAGGATGCAGGCCTGGAAATGTCATTCTTCAAAGGCAGGATCAATACGGAGCTCAGCTATTTCCACGAAAAAGTGATCGACCTGCTCGACCAGGTGCAGGTGGCTGCTTCCGGTGGCCGCACGTTGACGGTGGAGAATGCCTCTTCCATCAGTAATAAAGGATTTGAATTATCACTGAGAGTAGAAGCCATCAAATCCGGCCCCTTTCTCTGGGAGATCGGCGCCAATATCTCCAAGGTGCGCAACAAGGTATTGAAGACCTTCTACAGCAGTGCCCCCAGCCAAACCCTGACGGAACTGAACTTCAACACGAAGTTCGTAGCTGGATACCCGGTAGATAGCTGGTTTGGCCTCAAATACAGCGGCATCGACAAGAATACAGGGCACCTGATGGCCTGGGCACAGAAGCAGGTGAGGAACGAGAAAGATGGACAGGTATTTTACACGTATGAAGACAAGGAGATAGACGTTACTGCCACCAGCTATAACGATATCATTACACAGTATCGCCCATACTACCTGGGAAGCCGTCAGCCGGATTGTTACGGTGGGTTCCAGAGCAGGTTCGTATACCGCAACTGGGATCTGTTTGCAGGATTCTCCTTTGCTTCAGGCAATAAGATCCAAGGCTTCAATGAGCGCTGGTCTACCCCCGATGCCAGGAGCTCGGATACGAAGATCAGTCGCCTGAACCGGTTGAAGGAAAACGAGTACCGCTGGCGCTCTCCGGGAGATATCACCAATATTCCCCAGTACTACCTCTACGCGAACGCATTCAATTCCGTGTTTACCGATTATGATCTCGAAAGCGGCAGCTACCTGAAATGCCAGAGCATTTCACTTGGCTACCGTTTACCCAAACATCTCATGGAAAGGTTCAGTCTTTCCAATGCAAAAATAGGGCTCTCCGCTACCAACGTATTCACCCTGAGCTCCTATAGCGGCACTGATCCTGAAACACAAACAGCCTTCGGTTATCCAAATACCAGGATGTTCTCGCTATCTATTGAACTGGGATTATAAAATGTAAAAACGAACAAGTATGCCTTTCAAATATTTTGTTTTTTGCTTCCTCACGCTGGCAATGGGAAGCTGTAAAAAATACCTCGAAGTGGACCCGGCCAATCAGCGTCCGCTGGAAACCGTGAATGATGTGAAGGCAGCGCTGGCCGGCTATCTGAAGCTCATGAAGCCTGGTGAATCGGTCACCTATCACAATACCGTGGG
>JAGIAP010000045.1 GCA_017744805.1 Chitinophagaceae bacterium
AGTTCTTATTGGTGGCGAGATAGTCTTGCAGGAACATGCCAAAGGTAACCAATCTGTCTGAGGGGCGTCGGAGCCAGCCAGCTTCTTTGAGGGTACTGTCGATGGGTTTGTTATTGGCATCGAGGGTATAGTCATAGTAAGTGTCTTTGTCGAGGTCTTCGCGGGTGCGCATGAACCCGAGGCTTACCCAGCTTTCTGCATCTTTGACCAGCTCGCCGAAGAAGCGAAGCTCGAGGCCGGCGGCATAGGCTTTGGCCTGGTTCTCGCCGAAATAACGGATACGGACATTGTCGATATCGTAAGGCACTACGTCCCACATATTCTTGTAATACGCTTCAGCGGTGAAGCGGAAGGGGCGGTTACCGGATCTGAAATTGTAATCGAGCCCACCCACGATCTGCCAGCTCTTTTGGGCTTTCAGGTCTTTGTTGATGCTGCCATCGTAGCGACGCAGCTCGCGATAGAAGGGTGGTTGCGAATAGAGGCCTGCTGCGCCGCGGAAAATGATATCCCGTTTCCAGTTGGAGGGCTTCCAACTGAACCCGATGCGGGGCGAGAGCAGGAATTCTTTGTTGAGGTCGTTGTAATTGTACCGGATACCGGCTTGCAGGGTGAAGTCGGCGGAATCGTGGAATAGGATATTGTCCTGGATATAGCCAGAGAGGCGGAGTATATCGATATCCGCTTTTGCTTTCAGTACTTTGCTGAGCTCCAGGCTGCTGGGATTGTAGGGAAGATTGTACCCGGCAGAGTCCTGGTATTCCCATTCATTGAGCTTATCGGTTATACTTTGGCGTTCTACCGATTGTCCCCACTGGATGAAATGCCTTCCCTGATCGTATGAGCCTTTATGTGAGAAATTATAGAGCCCGATATTGAGTTTGTTACGGGCGAAATTCTGGTACACGCCTGCTCCCAGGGGATTGGTGATCATCCCGAATTCCGGTTTGCCTTTATCGAAGGAGCGATCGCCGAAGAGATAGGCGCCCATGATATCGATGGATTCTTTCTCATCGTTCTCGAAGCGGCTGGCCATCCATTTGAGGCGTAGTTTCTTGTTCAGTTGCTGGATCCACGACAGGCCGATCATATTGGTCCGGTACCTGTCTTCTTCCCTTCCTTCAAAAAATATATCGAGGCCCAGGTTGGCACTGAACAGTGGCGAGAATACACTGCTGGTCAGTTGGCTGTATTGGGGTATCAGCGTGAATTTGGTCTGAGAGATATTGCCGAGCAACTCCAGGGAGTTGCGGGTGTTGATCTGGTAGGTGAGTTGGGCTTGCAGATCGGAAGAGGAGGGAACATAGTTGCCCTTGGTTTCCTGGCTGCTGAGCAGGTTGCGGTTGCTTCGGTTGCGCAAGCCAATGAGGAAGGTGAATTTCCCGTTCTTTGATGCCCCTTCGAAGTGGAGACCCTGTTCCAGCAGTCCGATATAGGCCGAGCCGCCGAAGGTTTTGGGCTTTTTGTATTGGATATCGAGTACGGAGCTCATCTTGTCTCCGTATTTGGCCTGGAAGCCTCCATTGTAGAAGCTTACGTTGCGGGCCAGTTCGGGATTGATGAAGCTGAGACCTTCCTGTTGTCCGCTGCGGACCAGGTAGGGGCGGAATATCTCGAAATCATTTACGTATACGAGGTTCTCATCGTAGTTGCCACCACGAACGGAGTATTGAGAGGTGAGCTCATTGTTGGAGCCCACAAATACTTTGATCAGGCTCTCGATGCCACCACCGGGTGAGGGGATATTGATGGCATTCTTCGGGTTGAGGAGGATCAGGCTTGCTTCGCGTCTTTGCCGCTGGTCAGTGATCACCACGGAGTCCAGCATGCCGGTGCCTCGTTCCATTCTTACCACTACATATTCAGATTCATTTTCGCTGAGGTAGAAATTGCGTTGAACGCTTTTATAGCCGGTGAAGGAGAATACCAGTGCGAATGCCTTGTCTGAAGGCACTTGCATGGAAAAAGTGCCGGAGTCGGTGGTATGGGCCCCGTTTCGCTTACCCAATACTGTTACTGACACCCTGGCCAGGGGATTCTCGTTCTCGTCCACCACTCTTCCGGAAAGAGTTGCGGGCTTTTTCTGGGCAATGGCAGCCAGTGGCAGGATAAGTATCAGGGTAACCAACGTAAGCAGGGTAACTCTCACCGGCAGTATTTTTAGTGCTGTCGAAATTAGTAGAATTTTCCGGATCACCCAACCTGTTTCAGTTTGGCGATGGTAGCGATGGGATCGGGGCTTTTGAACACGGTATTGCCTGCTACCAGTGCGGTGGCGCCGGCCTGAACGATGGAGGGGGCATTGTCTACGGTAATGCCGCCATCCACTTCGATGATGGTAGGGAGTTTTTTCTCATCCACCATTTTGCGCAGTTGCCTGAGCTTTTCCAGGGTATGGGGAATGAATGTCTGCCCACCGAAACCGGGGTTCACACTCATGATCAGTACCATATCGATATCCTGGATCACATCTTGCAGGAGGCCAACGGGCGTATGGGGATTGAGGGCCACACCGGCCTTCATGCCCAGGCCTTTGATCTGTTGGAGGTTGCGGTGCAGGTGCACACAGGCCTCGAAATGAACGGTGAGGATATCGGCGCCCGCATTTTTGAATGCTTCGGCATATTTCTCAGGTTCCAGGATCATGAGGTGCACATCGCATACCTTTTTGGTGGCTTTGCGGATCTGTTCTATCACGGGAAGGCCATAGCTGATATTGGGAACGAAGCGGCCATCCATCACATCGAGATGGAACCAGTCGGCTTCACTTTTGTTCAGCATATCGCATTCTTCCTGCAAATGAAGGAAATCAGCAGCAAGCAAAGAGGGGGCAATGATGGGCATTATGATGTATTATTTGAGTTTTTCGATCCTGTCCTTAGCTTCCTTGAAATCTTTGTCCAGCGCATAGGCTTTCCGGTAATTCTCGATGGCCTTGCTGTTATCGCCCATCGCTTCATAGCATCGTCCGATCCAGTACCAGGCATCGGCATTGGTATTGGAAACAGTGGTGGTGAAGGTGAATGTATCCAGTGCTTTGTGATAGTCCTTCATTTCGTAATACACCAGTCCTTTTTCCAGGTGCGCATCCGTGAATTTCCAGTCGAGCTGGATACAGGCTTCAAATTCGGCCAGGGCTTCCTTGTATTTATGGGAGTCGCCGTAATATCTTCCTTTGATGAAATGTGGTTCCACCTGCTGTTTCAGGGAGTCCCGGGCAATCAGTGTATCGCAGAAGGGAACGGTGCGGGGATCCATGCTGGAGGCGTAGATATCCGCGAGTGTATTGCCGATGAAATAAATAGGTTGTAAAGCGTATGCGTGTTGCAGTGAGTAGATGGCATTTGCCGTATCCCCGGTGCGGGCATAGAGCACGCCTTTCTCGTACCATGCTTCAAAATTGGCGGAGTCGAGCCGGAGGAGCTCATCATATTCCTTTTGTGCGGCATCGTTATTGCCGGTTTGGATAAGCACTTCGCTCAGCCTGCGCTTGAATTCCGGGTTCTCAGGAAATTTTTGAATGGACTCTTTCAGCAGGGCAACGGCTTCCACAGGTTTGTTCACGAGTAGAAGATTGGCCACAAATTCCTGGGCGGTATTCTCGTCGGGCGCCAGTGCCCATGCTTTCTGGTAATCGGCAGTAGCCAGTTCATGTTTATTGTTGAGCGATAACATCACTGCCCGCTTCTTGTACAGATCGGCCTGCTGCGGAAAACTGGCGATGCTGTCCGTAAGTTCCTTGTAAGGAGCTTTGTTCAGCACTGCATCGGAAGAGCGATCCTGGCTGCCGCAGGCGGCCAGCACCACCATCAGGCAAAAAGCATAAATGAAACTGTTCCTGGTGTTGATCATAATCCTGATTGAATCAAACCTGCAAACAAACAGCAGGCCAGCAAAGCTAACCGTTTTTATGCAAGTGTGTTATGACAATATTCTGACAAAAATAGTGGCTTTACAAAAATACCTTTGTGCCGCCTGCACACCCTGCAAATTACACTTTACGAAACATGAGAAAGCTCTTTTTGTTACCGGCGGCCATTTTGCTTGCAGCCGGCATCTCCATTGCCTTTCAAAAGCCCCATCATCAGGCACCTGCCATTATAGTTTCTACGGATACTGTTCATTTTCCGGGTGAGACCCATTTCAGGAATCTGCGTCAGCTCACTTTTGGCGGTGATAATGCTGAAGCTTATTTCAGCTATGATGGAAAATGGCTGGTTTTTCAACGGACCAGTCCAAAAGATGGGCTGAACTGTGATCAGATCTTTGCGGGCCGTATCCCCGGACCTGGTCAGCCTTTCGAATACAAGCGGATCAGTACAGGGAAGGGCCGCACTACCTGTGGGTTCTTCACCAAAGACGGAAAGCATATCATCTATGCTTCCACGCATTTGGGGGACGATGAGTGCCCACCGGTTCCCGATCGTTCAAAATATGGCAATAAATATATCTGGCCTTTATACAAGAGCTATGATATTTTCATGGCCGACCTGAATGGAAAGATCGTGAAGCAACTGACCAATAGCCCGGGCTATGATGCAGAAGCCACTTTATCACCCGACGGGAAAAAGATGGTGTACACCAGTGTGAAGGATGGGGACCTGGAGCTCTATGTGATGGACCTGAAAACGGGAAAAGAGCGCAGGATCACCCATACGCCGGGATATGATGGCGGGGCCTGGTTCAGCCCGGATGGGAAGAAGCTGATCTGGCGGGCCTCCCGTCCGAAGACGGAAGCTGAACTGGAAGAGTACAGAGCACTGCTGGCAGAAGGCCTGGTGGCACCTACAAATATGGAAGTATTTGTAGCCGATGCCGATGGGGAAAATGTACAACAGGTTACCAAACTGGGACAGGCCAATTGGGCGCCTTCGTTCATGCCGGACGGAAAGCGGATCATTTTCGCCTCCAATCATGAATACAAAAGAGGCTTTCCATTCAATATGTATATCATGAACGGGGATGGGAGCGGTCTTCAGAAAGTGAGCAGGGATAAGGGGTTTGATGCCTTCCCTATGTTCAGTTATTCAGGGAAGCAGATCGTATTCTGCAGTAACCGCAATAACGGAGGCACCCGGGATACCAATATTTTCATAGCTGACTGGGAAGATTAAAGATTGATTGAAGGGTAGGGTTATTAGGATTTGCGCTGTACCTTCACGCCAAATTTTCGCGCTATGTATACTGGTCTTCTTCATTTACACAACCTTCTTCGCTGGGTGATCCTGGTGTTGATCCTCATTGCCATCTTAAGACATTTATCTGGTATGAACAGCAAAAGGCCTGTGAATGCCGGTGACAAGAAAATCGACCTTTTCCTGATGATATCAGCGCATATCACATTGCTGATCGGATTGTATCAGTGGTTTGCCGGTGATTTCGGATTGAAAATGATCCAGAATGCAGGTATGGGAGAAGTGATGAAGAATGGTGCTGTGCGTAAGTTGGCTATCGAGCATCCGGTAGGTATGATCCTCGCCATTGTGCTGATCACTGTTGGCCGTGGTGCTGTGAAAAGAGGTACTGCTCCTGCTGTTCACAAGAAAGCATTCTGGTGTTTCCTGATCGCACTGATCGTTATATTGGCTACCATTCCATGGGCAAGGCCTTTATTCCCTGGTATGCACTAAAAGCCCTGGTCCGTTAAAAAAATTGGTCGTCCTGGAAAGGACGACCGCTTTTTTTAAAACACAAAGTAAGGGCATTTTACACCCTTGCATCCATATCATTTATCCGTTCGCTGGAAGACCTTGCTCACAATTCTCCAGGTGCCATCGATCTTCAGCAGGTTCATAAAATCTGTAAAGATCAGTTCCTTCTGTTCGATCCTGATCTTGGCCTGCGCCGCCGTTCCTTCGATATTCAGCGAAACGATCTCCGATCGTCTTTCAGGTTTGGTGGCAATAGCTCTTACGCGGATAAGGAAGGCTGCCACGGTCTCATCTTTATATTCTCCTGTTTTGTTATCGATATGTTTCACCGTTCCGGAAGGATGGAAGGCTTTTTCCATCTGGTCTGCATCGAAACTAAGGTACAGCCCCAGGCAGGCGCGGACAGCCGCCTCTTCATTTTTGGTTTGTGCCTCCGCCTGGCTGGTCAGGGCAGTGGCAAGGGTTGCAGAGAGCAACACCGATCCCAGTTTTTTCATTTGTTTTGTTTTTAGGTGATCCCCTTGTGCTAAAAGGTTTGTGATGCAATATTAGCCCGGTGATAAAGCCCATGGAAACAGCTTCGTTGCCTTCCCGTTTTTTTTCGACCGAAACCTATTCAGGCAATGGATCGAAAAAATCAGGGAATGGGTCGAAGGAAAGATGCTGTTTGCGGATGAGACCGTTAATTTGTGTAATTTGTCAGGCCCTAAAATGATTAGTTAGTGTTTACGCGGAAACTGATTTGGCTGCAATGCGCAATATGGATCTTCTTCTTCCTTTTTCTATTGCTGTACAGTGTGCAGAAATGGGAAACGGTGTACCTGGCGGTAGCATCCTGTGCCATCGGCGTGAGCTCTTATATTATCAGTGTATATACCAATGCGCTCTGGTTGATACCCAGGTTCTGGCGAAAGAAAAGGAAAGCTGAATATTTCATCCTTTCGATATTCTTCCTGCTTTCATTGATCTTCATACGAATGACCATCGAATACTGGCTGATCTTTCCGTATTACAAACACCTGATGTTCTATAAGTTCAGCCTGGCGCAGTTCCTGTTCAGCACCATCACTATCAGCCTTGCCTTTTTTTTCGGAGCGATATTGAATACCCTCGATGATTATTTCCATCTTCAACGCAAGCAGGAATCCATGCAATTGCAACAAGCTGCTGCTGAACTGAACCTGCTGAAGGCGCAGGTGCAACCTCATTTTTTGTTCAATACGCTCAACAATATCTATTATCTCGCTTATACCAAAAGCGATCTGGCAGCAACGGTGATTGCCCGTTTATCCAGCATCATGCGATATTTTGTGGATGAGGCGCCTAAAGAAAAACTGCCACTTTCTACCGAGATCAATTTTCTAAAAAATTATATCGAGCTGGAACAGATCAGGATGCTGCATGCGGCCAATCTAAGCTTTGAGCATGCAGGAGTGGATGAAATGATCCGGATCCCACCCATGTTGCTGATCCCGCTGGTGGAGAATATTTACAAGCATGGAGTGGACAAATCCGTTCCCGATAATGAGATCTGTATCAGTTTGAAAATACAGGAGGGCTATCTTCATTTCAATACCGGCAATACCGTGCATCCTGTTGAAAAGCCCGTTGGTAGTGGGGTTGGACTGGATAATTTACGCAAAAGGTTGCAGTTGTTGTTCGGAAAAGATTTTACTTTGACAACGGAACAAAGCGGCAATCATTACCAGGTACAGTTAATATTCCCCGTATGAAGATCCAATGCATGGTCATAGACGATGAGCCTTATGCAGTGAACCTGCTGGAGGAATATATTTTGCAGGTGCCTTACCTGCAATTGCAATTCAAATGCTATCATGCGCTGGAGGCCCTGGAGATCCTTAAGAGCAGCAAGCCGGACCTCATCTTTCTCGATATCAATATGCCGCATCTCTCGGGGATGCAGTTGGCCAGTCTGCTTCCGCCAAAGCAATTGTTCATTTTTACTACGGCCTATTCTGAATTTGCAGCGGAGAGTTACGAAAAAAATGCACTGGATTACCTGGTGAAGCCCATCACTTTTGATCGTTTCCTCAAAGCTGTGATGAAGGCCAGCAGCCAGTTGGCTGTAAGCACTGAGCCATCCCAGCCTACCACCATCGCACCGCAGAAACTATTCCTCAAAACGGGACGGGCCATCGTTCAACTGGAATATCAGGATGTTTATATCATCGAAGGGCTGAAAGATTATGTCGTTTTCCATACAAGCAGTGGCAAGCATATCGTGTACAAGCGAATGAAGGAACTGGAGGAGACATTGCCTTCCAATTTTTCACGCATCCATCTGTCGTGGATCATTAACCGCGATCATATCAAAAAGATCGAAGACAATCATATCTTCATCAACCAGGAAAGGATACCTGTGGGCGAGAAGTATCGTGAGCAGTTCCTGGGAAGGATCAATAAAGATCTGCTCTGATCCTTATCTTTGCCCTTCACAATTCAAATTATGGACAACCAGGAAGCAGGCCGCTATTGGAACGGGGCCGCAGAAGCATGGACTGCCCTTACACGTGCAGGGTTCGATATCTATCGTGATGGCCTCAATACGCCGGCCTTCTTTTCAACCCTGCCTGATATCCAGGGAAAGAAAGGGCTCGATATCGGCTGCGGAGAAGGCCATAATACCAGGCTGCTGGCGCGCCAGGGCGCCAGTATGCAGGCGATAGATATTTCCGATATTTTCATCGGCCATGCAAAAGTTAAGGAAGAGGAGGAGCCATTGGGGATCGGGTTCCAGGTGGCAAGCGCCACTGCATTGCCTTTTGGCAATGAACAATTCGATTTTGCCAGTTCCTTCATGTGCCTGATGGATATGCCTGATCCGGAAAAGGCGCTGGCAGAGGCTTACCGGGTGCTGAAGCCCGGTGGGTTCTTACAGTTTTCCATTACCCATCCCTGTTTCGATAACCTATACAGGAAAAATTTGCGCGATGAGCATGGAAAGACCTACGCCATTCAGCTAGGGCCTTATTTCAAAACCGTGAATGGAGAACTGTTCGAATGGACCTTCGGCAATATCAGTGCTGAAATGCATGCAAAATATGGAAAGTTCAGAGTGCCGTATTTCAACAAGACCCTCACAGAATGGGTGAACGCTATACTTTCAACAGGCTTCCATATCGAAATGATGAACGAACCATCTGCAGATGATGAAGCGGTTCGGGAATATCCTGGCTTGCAGGATGCGCAGGTATATGCTTACTTCTTACATTTCCGTTGCAGGAAATGATCATCTATTCATGATCGTTATCTGATCAATACCATCTGTCCTTTTTCCATGAACACCACGCCATTGTAATCGGTGGCGCGGATCATCCATACATAAGTGCCCGCGTCCTGTAATTTGCCGGCAACAGTGCCATCCCAACCGGCACCTGATATAGGATTGCTGTATACGAGTTGCCCCCATCGATTGTATACCCGGAAGAACTCCACATTTTTGATACCGGCTGCGATAAACCGGAACCGGTCGTTCTTTCCATCGCCGTTCGGCGTGAAGGCATTGGGAACAAAGACCGATGGCTTTGTATCGTACACTTTTACGAGCAGGTAGGTGGAATCTACACAATCCCCGATATCATACACTTTCACTTTGTAACGGATGCCCCGGGAGGAACTGGTGTACAATGCCACAGGGTCTGCAATATGGCCGTCAGACAGGCCGGTGGATGGGGACCAGCTATATTTCACGCCACCACTGGCTTTGAGGTGCAGGGGTTGCCCTACCACTACGTTGGTATCGTTGCCTGCAAATGGGATGATCTTGGGCAACACCGTAATGAAGGCCGTATCGAACGAGGGTTTGGGACAGCCTTTATCATCCCAGGCAGTAAGGATGAAGGGGGTGGAGTTGATGAGCCTGGCAAATGGATCCAGGGTGTTCGGCGCATTGAGCGGGCCGGAAGGTGTCCAGGTGAATTTGTTACCATTTGTACTACCGTTGAGATGTGCGAGTGCCTGGTAGCAAATGGTCATGTCCGGCCCGGCAGACACAAGGGGGTAGGGCACTGATGTGATATTCACCAGGCCCTGTGCGGAGCAGGAGCCGATATGGGCGGTCACCTGGTAGCGCATGGTGATGGGGGAAGCCACGCGGGGAGCGGCCGAGCCGGGATCGAGCACGTTCAGGCCGGGTGACCAGTTGAATTGCAGTCCATCCGAAAGCAGGTGGAGGCGAATGGTATCCCCGAGGCAGATGGTGCTGTCCGGCATCATCTGTAGACTAACGTGATCTACTACACGAACCAGTACCGAGTCTCGGTTGACGCAGCCGCTTTCATCGAGGTCCACATAATATTTCGTGGTGGTAAGCGGGTCTGCAGTAGGCTTGCTGGTATTGGCGCCACTGATGCGCGTATTGGGTGTCCAGCTGAAATTCCCTGTGCCGGATGCAATGAGCTGTACCTTGTCGGGGATACAGATGAGGGTATCGCGGAAGGCCATCGTGATGGGTGGCTTATCAATGATGTCGATCAGGTTGTAAGCTGTGTCCACGCAGCCATTGCTGTTGAACACCAACAGCCTTGCCAGTTTTGAGCCCGTGCTGGTGTAGGTATGCTGCGGATCCCTGAGCTGCGAGGAGGGAGCGCCGTTGGCATCTCCGAATTCCCAGTCCCAGGAACTGAGGACACCATAGCGTGTGGTTGAGCGGTTGATGAAGGATGTGGCTTTGTTCACACAGAGCCCGTTGGCGTCAAAGGCTGGCAACATGCCGGGGTAAACATAGGCTGGTGTGATCACGGAATCGGCGCATTGATCGCCGCGGTTGATCACGAGTTTCACCTGGTAGGTTCCTGTATCGGGAAAAGTGAAGCCGGGTTTTGGATCGGTGGACGTGAAGAGTACGATGGCATCCCTGTTCTGTATCTCCCAGTAATAGGTTCTGATGAGCGGGCTTAGCGAACGGTTCTCCATCTGCAGGGTGGTACTATTACGGCAAAGCATATACGAAACAGGAAGAGAGGCCGCTGCGATGGTGCAGGCAGTGATCTTGATCTGGAGGTCTTTCCGCTGCCGGGCTATCACTTTGCCGTTGCGGATCTCTTCCACACAAACCGTTACCACGTAAATGCCACTGGCGGGCGCTATTCCCGTGATCAGGCCGGTGTTGAGATCGATCTTCACATCAGGTCCCAATGGGGTAGTGGATTCGAAGCCATTACCATAGGGAACGGATACATAAGGTGGCGGTTGTGGATATACGTTACTACCGCCGCCTCCGGGGCCCGGGCCTCCGTTGCTGGTGGTTTGCCAGGCATTGCAGAAAGAATACCGGAGCTGGTCGCCATCTGCATCGGTGGCTGCAAAACTGTATTTCATATCGTTCCCTGCGCATACCACTACCAGGTCGCTGCCCGTGAATTGGGCGCTGTTATTGGCGGGGGCTTCGTTCAATTGGGCCGTACCGGGGATCTCCGCGGTATAGGTGGCGCCCACATTGCCGTAGCCGGCGGTGAGATTGGTGAGGCTGTAGATCCGGAAATTCACCTGGGCTGTGATCATATACCCTTCTGCGTTGGCGGGAAGATCTACCGTGAATTCATATAACCCTACCCGGTAGCAAACATCGGGAGGATCGGTGATACAGGGATTGTTATTGGGGAGTTGGATGAGGTTATCGCTGCTGAGGTTGGCGCTGATATCCCTGATGCGCTGACCATTGCCACGGTTGAAGATGGAAATAGTAGAAGGATTGTTGAACTGGCGCGGACTGCGGCAATCCATGAACAGCTTCACGGTAATATTGTAGCGATACAGATTGTTGCCCAGGGCTGTGTAGGTATAGAATACTTCTCCGCCGGTGATATGGTCGGCGCGGACATAAAGGGAGGCCAAAAGAAGCATCCACAAAACCAATATGCTCTTGCAGCGTCCTTTACCAGCAGCATCCAGTAATTCCCCTGTGACCGTAGTGTTTTTTTGATAGTTGTAATAGACGACAGGCTGCGGACCTGTCTTTCTATAATTTACGACTATTTATCAAAAAGGTTGGCTGAACATCGAATGATAAAGATCAACGTTTTCCCAGTTCGATGATATTGCAGTCTTTCATATTCTCTCCGTCGATGGCAAAGGTGATGAGGGTACGTACCTTATGCCATCCCTCTTTGCCGGCGGCGCCCGGGTTCATGTGCAGGCATTCTAATTTTTCGTCATATATTATTTTGAGGATATGGGAGTGGCCGGAGATGAACAATTTGGGGGTATTGGCCCAGAGCTCTTTGATGGTAGCGGGGTTATAACGGGGAGGGTAACCGCCGATATGCTTCATGTAAACGGAAACGCCTTCGCATTTCCAGCGTAGTTTTTCGGGGAATATCCGGCGGATATATTCTCCGTCGATATTTCCATAAACGCCCCTGATGGGCTTGAAGGAGCCCAGTTTTTCGGCAATGGAGGGATCGCCGAAATCGCCGGCATGCCAGATCTCGTCCACTTTTTCGAAATGGCGGAATACTGCTTCGTCCAGGTAATTATGGGTATCTGAGATCAATCCGATTCGCGTCATGGCATTTAAAGAAGGTGGATGGCAAAAGTCGGAATAAATTGAGCAGAACCAATGCGATGGGAGCAAAAGGTTGTATCTTTATTCAACGATTGAATCAATATGCCATTGTTCCGCAATTTTACCTACTGGATCGATAAACGCCGCTGGAAATACTATTTCCTGATGGTGTCACTGGAAATGGATAGTTCCTGCTAACGCTTATTGAAAATCATTGACCGGGAGCCCCGGGACTTTCATCTTTTATCCATTATTTCATTATTCGTTTTTTATGCCATTCTATCATAAACTCGGAAATATTCCGCATAAGCGCCATACACAATTCCATAAACCGGACGGAGGCCTTTATTCAGAGCAACTGTTCTCTACGGAAGGTTTCAGCAACGATTACTCTTTGTTGTACCATGTACATCCCCCCACGCAGATCATCTCTACTGATGAGCCAGTGAATGTGATGCCTACCGTGGCCGAAGAGAAAATGCTCAAGCACCGCAGCTTCGAGGGCTTCAAAGTGCCACCTGTTGCGGATTATCTTCAAAGCCGCAAGCCTGTGCTGGTGAACAGCGACCTGCATATATCCCTGGCCGCGCCCGGAGCCGGTTCACAGGACTATTTTTTCAAGAATGCAGACGCAGATGAGATGATCTTTGTGCACGAAGGCACCGGCGTGCTCCGCACCATGTATGGTGAACTGCCTTTCGGATATGGCGATTACCTGGTGATCCCCCGTGGCACTATCTACCAGATCCACTTCAAGGACAATAATAACAGGCTCTTCATCGTGGAGTCCTTCAGTCCCATCCGTTTCCCGAAAAGATACCTGAGCAAATATGGACAACTGCTGGAGCATTCTCCTTACTGTGAGCGCGATATCCGTGCCCCGCAGAACCTGCCCACATTTGACGAGAAAGGGGATTTCCTGATCAAGACCAAGAAGAAAGGTGTGCTCTATGGCCTCCATTATGCCACGCATCCTTTCGATATTGTAGGGTGGGACGGATACTGTTATCCTTTTGCTTTCAGCATCCATGATTTTGAGCCCATCACCGGACGCGTGCATCAGCCACCTCCCGTGCATCAGACCTTCGAGGCGCATAATTTTGTGGTATGCTCTTTCTGTCCGCGACTTTTCGATTACCATCCGCAAGCCATCCCGGCGCCATACAATCATAGCAATATCGACAGTGATGAAGTGTTGTACTATGTTGACGGGGATTTCATGAGCCGTAAGAATGTTACGCGCGGTATGATAACCCTGCACCCTGCCGGCATCCCGCATGGTCCGCACCCCGGGGCTGTACAGAAAAGCATAGGAGCCAAAGAAACGAAGGAGCTGGCGGTGATGGTGGATACTTTCCATCCCTTGCAACTAACGGTAGAAGCGCTGGAGATCGAGAATCCAGGCTATACGATGAGTTGGGCCGAGTAGCCGTTGCCAGAGAAATAGTTGAGGCCGTCGCTTTTGCGGCGGTTTTTTATTGTTACCACTGTTGCTATCGTTAACAGCTAGTTGTTGGTGTAGCAAATATTCGGTATTTTCCCTGTACGATCCCCTTCATTCTTTTCCGCAAAGCACCTGATCTCCCGGCTCATCTTTTTTCAGCAATAAATCAATGCAGTTATGAAAAAGATAGTCCTCGTCCCGTTCTTACTCTCTCTCGGTTTTTCTATGATGGCGCAAACCACCATCCTCCTCAACAATGTGCAGATATTTGATGGAGTAAATGAAAAACTGGTCAATGGTAATGTATTGATACAGGGAGATACCATTGCCAGGATCTCTACTTCCCCCATTGCTACGGACAGGAGCGCCAATACCCGCATCATCGATGGGAAAGGTAAATTCCTGATGCCCGGATTGATAGATGCACACTGGCATACGATGATGTGTGCGGTACCTGAGATGGTGCTGCTCACGGCCGATGTGGGATACCTCAACCTGGTGGCGGCACATGAAGCAGGGAATACCTTACTTCGTGGGTTCACATCCGTTAGAGACCTTGCTGGTCCTAGTTTTGGATTGAAGCGGGCTATCGATCAGGGGCTTACGCCGGGGCCACGCATCTATCCCAGTGGTGCGATGATCTCGCAATCGGGCGGTCATGGTGACTTCAGGCTGCCTTACGAGGTGCCGTCCGCCCCCAATGCGCCTTTGAGCCATGGCGATGCCATCGGTGGCGGGGCCATCGCCGATGGAGTGGAAGCGGTATTGAAACGCGCCAGGGAACAACTGATGATGGGCGCCACCCAATTGAAACTGGCAGCCGGCGGAGGCGTGTCATCCAATTATGATCCCATCGATGTAAGCCAATACTCGGAAGCCGAGTTCCATGCAGCCGTAGAGGCAGCAGAGAACTGGGGCACCTATGTTACCGTGCATGCCTATACGCCGAGAGCTATCCAGACAGCCCTTCGCGCCGGTGTGAAATGCATCGACCATGGCCAGCTCATGGATGAGGCTACCGCCAAAATGATCGCCGACAAAGGCGCCTGGTTATGTCTCCAGGCATTCCTCGATAACGAATACTCCAACGAGAAATCCTCGGCCGATGCCAGGGAAAAACAAAAAATGGTGGCCACCGGCACCGATAATGCCTACAAGTTGGCCAAAAAATACAAGATCAAGACCGCCTGGGGATCGGATATGCTCTTCAACCCTGCTGCTACCAAAAACCAGAACGCGATCCTCACTACGCTCTCCCAATGGTACCGGCCATTTGAGATATTGAAAATGGCAACCAGCACCAATGCTGAGTTACTCGCTTTCTGCGGCCCCCGGAACCCATATCCCAAACCGCTGGGCCTGATCAAAGAAGGGGCTTATGCCGATATGATCCTCGTGGACGGCAACCCCATGCAGGATATCAACCTGATAGCCGATCCCGGAAAGAATTTCCTGCTGATCATGAAAGGCGGGATCGTGTACAAGAACCTGCTGGGAAATCCCTGACCCTTCCCTGGCTAAGAAAAATTGATGGGCCGTTCTCAATCCGCTAAAAATTCCTCTTTGAACCTGATTGATTTCGTTATACATTTGGTTTAACTATTTAGTTAAACTGTATGGTTGAAAGAAAAGACGAGGATCAGAATACCGAGCAAAAGATCCTGGAAGCGGCCAAGGCGGTTTTCCTGGAACGCGGTCTGGACGGGGCCCGCATGCAGGATATTGCCGATAAAGCAGGCATCAACAAGGCATTGCTTCACTATTATTTCAGGAGTAAGGATAAACTTTTTGAAGTGATCTTCTTTGAAGCGGCAGCCCGTTTCCTTCCCCAATTGGAGAAATTGTTCGGGGCTGACCTGCCCCTGTTCGAGAAGATCGAAAGATTTGTTCAGACCTATATCGACCTGTTGAAAGAGAATCCCCACCTGGCGCTTTTTGTATTGAACGAAGTACAAAAAGTGGACGGTAAGAACTTCTTCGAACGGTTATGGAAAGGCGAGAAACCAGCCGTGCATATACTGGCCAGGCAGATCGATGAAGCCGTGAAAGCAGGGCTTATCAAACCGATCAAACCTGTTCACCTGTTGTTGAATATCGTTTCGATGTGCATTTTCCCTTTTGTTGCCAGACCAATGGTGCAAATGGTATGGGACATCGATGGGGCACAGTTTACAGCGCTGATGGAAGAACGTAAGACTATGATCGTACAATTCATACTTGATTCAATCCGAAAATAAAACAGCATGAACTCTCTTATCAAACGGCTTTGCAACAGATCACGCTGGCCATTGCTTGCCGGTGTTCTTTTTGCCCTGCCCGCCACAGCGCAGGATACCGGCGCACTCACATTGGAGCGGGCTTACCAGTTGGCGGAACAGCATTATCCGCTGATCAGGCAGCGTGACCTGGTGAAAAAAACATCCGGCCTGAGTATCGAAAATATCAGCAAGGGACTGCTACCGCAATTGAGCATAAATGGACAAGCCACCTATCAATCTGCTGTTACTTCCGTTCCGGTGAAAATCCCCGGCATCAATATCGACCAGCCCAGCAAGGATCAGTATAAACTGACTGCCGAGCTATCACAGGTACTCTATGATGGCGGCAATATCACAACACAGAAACAAATACAGGAAGTGAATGCCCTGGTGGAAGACCAGAAAGTGTCTGTTGATATGTACAAGGTGAAGGAGCGGATCAATACCATTTTCCTGGGCATACTACTCCTGGATGAACAGCTCAAACAAACAGCCCTGTTACAGAAAGATATTCAGTTGGGTATCGATAAGGTGTCTGCACAGGTACGCAATGGCACTGCCCTCCGGAGCAATCAGCAGGTGTTGGAAGCTGAGTGGTTGAAGAACGAACAAAGAAAGATAGAACTGGCTGCCAACCGCAAGGGGTTGCTGGACGTGCTGTCATTGTTCATTGCTGAAGAATTGCCGGAAACTACCAGGTTGGAACTGCCTGTCGTGAATTCGGAGGTGCTAACGGAGAGCATTAAACGCCCGGAGCTGAAACTCTATGCATACCAGGACAGTCTCTTCAAAGTGCAGGAGAAAATGGTGGGTGTGAAGAATCGTCCCCGGGCCAGTGCCTTTATCCAGGGCGGGTACGGGAGGCCCGGTTTGAACATGTTGCTGAACGATTTCGATTTCTTCTATATCGGTGGTCTGCGGCTGGCCTGGAACCTTGGCGGATTGTACACTTCCAAAAAAGAAAAACAGATCCTCGCCAACAACCAACAGATGGTAGGGGTGCAGCGGGATGTTTTCCTGTTCAATACCACCACGCAACTGAAGCAACAGGGAGCCGAGCTGAAGAAGTGGCAACAGTTGATCGGTACGGACCAGGCCATCATCGACCTGCGTGAAAAAGTGAAGATCGCCAGTAATGCGCAACTGGAGAACGGCGTGATCACCGCCAGCGATTTTCTCCGTGAAGTGAATGCAGAGGACCAGGCCCGGCTACTGCTCATCAATCACAAACTGCAACTATTGCAGGCGCAGATCAATTACAGGACCCTTTCAGGAAATCAATAAAACAATCAATCATATTCCATGAAACGAAATAATGTAACCGTTTGGCTATGGCTGTCAGTCATTCTCTTTGCTGCCTGCAAGGGCAACCAGTCCGTATCCGACGCCACCGGCACTTTTGAAGTGGACGAGGTGATAGTATCATCTGAGCTTACGGGCAAGCTCCTTTCATTCGATGTGAAGGAAGGGGACTCCATTCCGAAGGACAAGATCGTTGGATTGGTGGATGCGGAGAACCTGAACCTGCAGAAAGAGCAGGTGCAGGCGAGCATTGCGGCCTTGAATCAGAAAACGGCCGATCTCAGTCCCCAGGTGCGTTTGCTGGAAGACCAGTTGAAGGTGCAGGAGTCGCAACTGAACAATCTCGATCATGAGAAAACAAGACTGGAGAACCTGATCAGGGCCGATGCTGCCACCGCCAAGCAGATGGACGATATGAATGCGCAGATCGATGTGGTCAAAAAGCAGATGCAGGTCACCCGCCAGCAGATAGCCGTGCAGCGCAGCAATGTGGGCACGCAGAATCGCAGCATCCTCAGTGAAGGCAAGCCCCTGGAAAAAAGAGTGGCCCAACTGGATGATCAGTTGAAGCGGGCCAGTATCAGCAACCCTGTCAATGGTACCGTGATAGAAAAATATGCAGAAGCAGGGGAAATGACATCCACCGGCAAGGCCCTCTACAAGATCGCGGACCTTTCCGTGATGACGCTTCGTGCTTACGTTACAGGCACTCAGTTGCCGCAGATCAAACTGGGGCAGCAGGTGAAAGTGCTGATAGATGACGGCGCCAAAAAATACCGCGAGATGCCTGGCACCATCACCTGGATCTCGGACAAAGCCGAGTTCACGCCCAAGACCATCCAGACAAAAGAAGAGCGCGCCAACCTCGTGTATGCCATCAAGGTGCAGGTAAAGAACGATGGTTATCTCAAGATCGGCATGTATGGTGAGATCAAATTCTAAATAAGGATCTATGCCCGCAATCCATGTTGAAAATATTGTAAAACGATACGGTAAAAAAAAGGAAGCGGTAACGGCCCTTCACGGCATCTCCTTGTCTGTGGAACGTGGAGAGCTGTTTGGCATCATCGGTCCGGACGGAGCAGGTAAGACCTCCCTTTTCCGCATCCTCACCACCTTGCTGATCCCCGAAGAAGGAAGCGCCACGGTGAATGATCTGGATGTGGTGAAGGATTATAAAGCCATCCGTCAACAGGTGGGGTATATGCCGGGGAAGTTCTCGTTGTACCAGGATCTTACCGTTGCCGAGAACCTGGAGTTCTTCGCCACCATTTTCAATACCAGTATCGAAGAACATTATGATCTGATCAAAGACATCTATGTACAGATAGAGCCATTCAGGGATCGTCGTGCAGGCAAGCTTTCGGGAGGCATGAAACAAAAACTGGCGCTTTGTTGTGCGCTGATCCATGAACCTTCCGTGCTTTTCCTGGATGAGCCTACTACCGGCGTAGATGCAGTGTCCAGGAAAGAATTCTGGGAGATGTTGCGGGGATTGAGGGCGAGGAGCATCACCATCCTGGTTTCCACGCCTTATATGGATGAGGCAAGCCTTTGCGACCGCGTAGCGTTGATCCAGAATGGAAAGATCATGAGCATCGATACACCGCAGGGTATCATCGGTTCATTCCAAAAACCTTTGTATGCTGCCCGCACCAGCCGGATGCTGGAGATGCAACGGAACCTGCTTCAAATGCCCGGCGTGGAAGAATGTTATCTCTGTGGCGAGTACTCGCATGTGGTAACGCAACCCGCTATAAGAACGGAGCAACTGATCCATTACCTGCAGCAGCATGGTCATGACCAGATCGATGTCAAACCGGTGGAACCGAATATCGAGGACTGCTTCATGGATCTCATGAAAAATTAAATACAATGTATGTCGTCAGACGTGATCATATCAGCTAATAATCTCACCAAGATCTTCGGGGATTTCCGGGCCGTGGATGGGATATCCTTTGAGGTGCATCCCGGTGAGATCTTCGGTTTCCTCGGCGCTAACGGTGCCGGGAAAACAACAGCCATGCGGATGCTATGCGGATTGAGTATGCCCAGTTCCGGCAGCGCTACGGTAGCCGGCTTTGATGTATACAAAGAACCGGAGAAGATCAAACGGAGCATCGGTTATATGAGCCAGAAATTCTCTTTGTACGAAGATCTGACCATCAGGGAGAATATAAGGTTCTATGCAGGCATTTATGGAAAAAGCGATGCCTTCATCAAAGAGAAAACGGCTGCGTTGCTGGAGCAATTGCATTTGCGATCCGAGGCCAACAAACTCGTACGATCATTACCGTTAGGGTGGAAGCAGAAGCTGGCTTTCTCTGTAGCCATCTTCCATGAGCCCCGTATCGTTTTCCTGGATGAGCCCACCGGTGGGGTGGATCCTGTAACGAGAAGGGAGTTCTGGAATATGATCTATGCTGCCGCAGGAGCCGGCATCACTGTATTTGTGACCACTCACTATATGGACGAAGCAGAATACTGCAGCCGGGTAAGTATCATGGTGGATGGAAAGATCGAGGCGCTGGATACTCCGGCAGGCTTGAAGCAGTCGCTCAACGCGGCATCGATGGACGAGGTATTCCTGAAATTGGCCAGGAAGGCCGTCAGGAGCGGCGATTGATCATATCAAAACTGAACCATGAAACAATTCATTTCCTTCGTCAAAAAAGAATTCCATCATATCCTGCGCGATAAGCGCACGCTCTTTATCCTGTTGGGCATGCCCGTGGTGCAGATCCTCATCTTCGGATTTGCATTGACCAATGAAGTGAAGAACTCGAAGATCGCGGTACTGGATCCTTCCAGGGATCTGAGCAGTATCTCCCTTACGGGCCAGTTGGATGCCAGTCGTTACTTCGATATCCAGGAAGAGCTTCATTCCTACAAAGACATCGGGCAGGCCTTCCGGGAAGGCAAGATCAAACTGGCGGTGGTATTCCCTCAGAATTTCGAAAGGGATCTCCTGCATTTCAACAAGGCGCAGGTGCAACTGATCGCCGATGCTTCCGATCCCAATGTGGCTACTACACTGACCAATTACGCCACTGCGGTGATCATGGATTTCCAGAACAGGATCACCCGGAACAGGAAGCTTCCGTATACCATCGATACCGAGATCCGGATGTTGTACAATCCGCAACTGAAGGGCGCCTACACATTCGTTCCCGGCGTGATGGCCCTGGTACTGATGCTGGTTTGCACCATGATGACGGCCATTACTGTTGTGCGGGAAAAAGAGAATGGCACCATGGAAGTAATGCTGGTGTCGCCGGTGAAGCCACTCAAGATAGTGATGGCAAAAGCAGTGCCTTACCTGTTGCTGAGTATGGTGAATATTGCGAGCATCCTGCTGCTGAGTGTGTTTGTGCTGGATGTACCCCTGCGCGGAAGCCTTGCCCTGCTTGCGTTCGGGAGTATATTGTTTACGCTCACCTGCCTGGCGTTGGGACTGCTGATCTCTTCCGCCACTTCTTCCCA
Organism: Chitinophagaceae bacterium; assembly: GCA_017744805.1. Classification (GTDB taxonomy): domain Bacteria; phylum Bacteroidota; class Bacteroidia; order Chitinophagales; family Chitinophagaceae; genus Pseudobacter. Next base: position 20,665 of record JAGIAP010000045.1, read on the forward strand.
GCAAACGGCCATGTTCATTTCGCTGATCGGTCTGTTCCTTCCTACGATGATGCTGAGCGGGTTCATGTTCCCTATCGAGAATATGCCGTTGCCCTTGCAGGTGGTTTCCAACCTGGTGCCGGCAAAATGGTATTACCGGATCGCAGGTGCTGTGATGATCAAAGGGCTTGGGTTTGGTGCTATCTGGAAAGAGGTGCTGATCCTTTCGGGTATGATGGTGTTCCTGCTGGTGCTGAGCATCAAAAAATTCAAGATCCGACTGGCATAACTGTAAATTATAACGGCAATGCGTACGCTAAAATTTTTACTGCAGAAAGAATTCAGGCAAATATTCCGGGATCCGGCCATTGTCCGCATCATCCTGGTAGTGCCGGTGATCCAATTGCTGATCCTGCCCTGGGCGGCAGACTTCGAGGTGAAAAGGATCCAGTTGGCGATAGTGGATAATGATTATTCCGATTATTCGCGTCAGCTCATTTCAAAGATCACCAGTTCCGGATATTTCCTTTTGCAGCATTACAGTGCCAATTATCAGCAGGCTTTGCAGGAAGTGGAGCGGGACAAAGCAGACCTGGTGCTGGAGATCCCCGCAAAATTTGCCAGGGACCTGGTGAAGGAGAATGAAGCCTCCCTTTCTCTCAGCGTGAATGCGATCAATGGCGTGAAGGCCAATCTGGGTGGAGCATACCTTCGAAGTATCATCCAGGATTTCAACCGGGAGATCAGGCTCAGGTGGGTGCAGTTCCCCCGATTCAACCCTGAGATGAATATCGGGATCACTTCTTCCAACTGGTTCAATCCCTATCTCAATTACAAATACTTTATGGTGCCCGGCATCCTTGTGATACTGGTAACGATGGTGGGGGCTTTTTTATCGTCCCTGAACATTGTGAAGGAAAAAGAGATCGGCACCATCGAACAGATCAATGTAACGCCGATCCATAAATATCATTTCATTCTCGGTAAGCTCATCCCGTTTTGGATACTGGGTTTATTGGTGCTTGCGATCGGGCTGACCATTGCCTACCTGATGTATGGTATCGTTCCGGCAGGTAGTTTTGCTACCATATTTTGTTTTGCTGCACTTTACCTGTTGGCGGTACTGGGGTTGGGATTGCTGGTGAGCACCTATACTTCCACACAGCAGCAGGCGATGCTGCTGGCTTTCTTCCTGATGATGATATTCATCCTGCTGGGAGGGCTCTTCACGTCTACAGACAGTATGCC
>JAGIAP010000460.1 GCA_017744805.1 Chitinophagaceae bacterium
AAGCTATCGAAACTAACCTGATTTATTTCTACTAATACAAATGTAAAAGGCCGGATTTTGATACCCCTCGCGGCATGATTCCCGAACAGTGCGAGAGTTTTTGGTGCATATGGTAATAGATTCAATAATTGGCAGCAGGTTTTGATCACCGGGTTAAAGCATCAGAATTATTCTTACAAAAGCGAACTGGTTTCAATAACGCATGATGATCTACGTTATATTCATGGAAAGAATGAAAAATAATTCCCAATACACGGATGCATGGGAGAATAAAAGAATGTGAAAACGTGAGAACTTTGAACTACTAGTTTTGAATGGAGAAGGCGATCAATGAAGGGGTGTAAAGATCTGTTTGAGGATTTTATGAGAATTGATTTGCAGTGAATCAGCGCAACGGAGCTTACAGTTCTCAATTAAGGTGATGCATTATTCTCTCGCCCTGGCATCGTGCTCAGGCAAGGGGTTGTGCATAAGCGGCCTTTGAAACGTAAGCGAATAAGCCCGACTCAGTACTACAGTCCCATCCAACCCTAAAAAAGCCCCATATCCCTTCAAAAGCGTTGGTTCGTTTCAACAGCCGCGATTCACAACCCCTTGCCGCCCCCAAAAAATCACTGATATCCCGCGATCTTCAACTGCATCACCGTCGCAATCGAGACTGCTCTCTGCGCCGCCAGCTCCGCTTTATCCCCTTCAAACAATTCCCAAACTGTTTCCACAAACAGTTTCTTCCATCTTTCAAAATGCGCCGGCTCCAACGGGATACGCATATTCAGTTGTTTATGCACCACCATCGGGTTCCCTTCATATTCATGTGTGTTCAGCAAGATATCTCCCCAGAATCTATACATGGTAGGAAGATGTTTATCCCAATCATCGCCGATCACTTCATTGAAGATCGGGCCGATCAGCTCATCCTTCCGTGCTTTGGCATAGAATGAATCTACCAGCAGTACAATGGAGTCGTGATCAGTAATGAGTTGCTTTGCCATACTACTAACGTTGTTGAGTGTCCGTATTTGTTTGAGACGCTGATGGCTGGTCTGCGGGTACAGGTATTGGCTGGGGATCGGGTTGGGATGCCAACTGCGATTCCCGGTATTGCTCCTGGTCTATATCATGGATGAAGCGATGCTTCAGGTGATCGTAGAAGGAGCGTTTATCTACCAGCATGCTCACCAGGTAGGCTACCATAGCGGCCAGCATGAGGTGGAAAATCACATTATGCCGGTCCGTCATTTCCAATACCAGGATGGCGGAAGTGAAAGGTGTTCTGGTAACGCCTGTCAGGAAGGCCACCATACCGGCGAGGATCAGGATATTGGCATCGGCCGGAGCACAATGCATCCATCCGCTGAGCACTGAGCCTACGCTGGCTCCCGCTGCCAGAGCTGGAGCAAATACGCCGCCCGCGCCACCTGTGGTAAAGCTCAGCAATGAACCAAGCATCCTGAGTAATGGAACATACCATTCCACATGTTTATCGTTGGTGAAGAGGGCATGCGCCATCAATTCCTTACCCGACCCTACCATGGGGCTTCCCCAGAGGAATCCGAGGAAGGCTACCGCCGATGCACATGCGATAATATAGATCACTCTTTCGGAGGTCTTGAGCCTGCCCACGATATTCATTACCCTCAATATCACCCGGCACAATGCACTGCCGGCCATACCGGCGATCAGCGCCGTGAGCAAAACTCCGGCAAAGATCCAACCCGACAAATGACTTACGTCAGGATACCCGAGATAAAGGTATGGCCCGAGTAACGCCTGGGCCGTGAGGCCGGCCAGGATCACGCCCGTGAACAGGGCTGTGCGGAAATAACTGAAATGCGTGCGGGTAAGTTCTTCAACGGTGAACACCAGCCCACCCAGCGGTGTATTGAAAGCGGCGGCCAGCCCTGCGGCGGCACCCGTCATGATCATATTCCTCCTGGAGATCTTCGGCCACCAGGCAGGAAGCCATTGATTGATGGTCCTGAAAATAGAGCCTGCTATCTGGATCGTAGGGCCTTCCCTTCCTACCACACCACCCCCAAAGGCCATCACCAGGCTGCTGGTGACCTTTACCCAGATCACTTTCAGGTTGAGGAGTTTGTTGATCTTCTTTTCGTCTTTCGGACCACTGAGCTCGATGGCCGCTATCACCTGCGGGATGCCACTGCCCCTCGCAAATGGAGCAAAACGTTTTACCAACCACCAGGCTACCAGGAAACATACAGGCGTTGCAATGAACAGGCTCCAACTGGCGCGATGCATCATCCACTCGGCCCCCTTTTCAGCGTAGGAGAACATCATGGCGTACACAACTGCTGCCAAACCGGTGAGTAAACTACCGATCCAAAAAGGAATGGCCTGTAATGCATTTTGCTTCATTCGTTCATTCCGGATCTGGTCGAATGCCCGCTTCAATCGCCTGCGAATTCCTGTCAGAAGTCTCATCATAGTCACAGATTTTTGGAGGGAGGAGGGCCGCAAGGTACGTAATCCTGCATATCTGAATATGCGCTAACTTTATAGTATGCTTACAAATGAAGCCATCAAAGAGCTGGTGGGCACGCAGGCGGCAGAGCTGGTGCAATCCGGCATGACTATCGGCCTCGGCACCGGCACCACCATGGAATGGATGATCAAGGCATTGGGGAAAAAGGTCAACAGCGGCCTCGAGATACGCGCTGTGTCTACATCAATGGCCAGCAGTCAACTGGCCATGCAATACAATATCCCGCTTATCGAGCTCAATGATGCCGCCAGGATCCAGCTCGCTGTCGATGGAGCAGATGAGATCGATCCCGAGCTCCGCCTCATCAAAGGAGGTGGCGGCGCCCTCTTCCAGGAAAAAATGGTGGCAGCAGCAGCAGAAGAATTTGTGATCATCGCCGATCATACGAAACTGGTGGAACAATTGGGCGCATACCCCTTACCGGTAGAAGTGATGATCATCAACTGGAAACAGGTAGAGAAACAACTCATCAACCTGCTTGATAATCCCCTTCAATTGAGGATGAAGAAAGATGGCTCTCCTTTTATTACCGATCACGGGAATTATATCATCGATATTTCCTTCGGCGCCATCGAAGCACCCGATGCCCTCAATGAAGCCCTTCACGATATCCCAGGTATCATCGAAACAGGCCTCTTCCTTGGAATGGCCGGTAAAGCACTGATCGGTTATCCGGACGGACAAACAGAATGGATCGAAAGGACCGGCTGACCCCTGGTGATCGACGCAATTCCCCCTTGCTGAATAGTTTCCATTTTGGTAATTTTGACTATATCAGATACAGTTATGAAGTCGAAATTCCCTGGTGAAGACCACCTCTACCTGCAGGTGGCGGAAGGCGTGGAGAAAATGATCGGAGACGATATCCTCCGCATCGGCGATAAGCTCCCTTCCGTTCGTGTGCTCAGCAAGAAACATGGCATCAGCATGGGCACTGCCTTTCAGGCCTACTACCACCTGGAAGGGAAAGGACTGATCGAGAGCAGGCCCAAGAGCGGCTACTATGTCCGCTTCAATCCGCGCCGCTTTGCCGATCTTCCCAAAAAGATGGATCCCGTTGTAACGCCGGTGGAGAAAGTGACCAACCAGGACATGATCATGCAGATGATCAAGACCATGACGGCGGCAGACATCATGAACTTCGCACTGGCCTCCCCTTCCGTGAACCTGCTGCCCGCGGCCAAGCTCAGCAAGAGCGTGGTGCATGCTCTCCGCAACGATCCCTATCAATGCCTTCAATATGAACATGCCCAGGGCAATCCCGAGTTGCGCAAACAGATCGCACAGCTCAGTTTCAATTGGGGAGGAAAGATCAAACCCGATGAAGTACTGATCACTTCCGGATGCATGGAAGCGGTGGTGATGGCATTGCGTGCGGTTACCCGTGCAGGTGATACCGTGGCGGTGGAATGCCCCAGTTATTTCGGCATCTACCAGGTGATCGAAAGCCTGGGACTGAAACTGATAGAGATCCCCGCAGACCCTGTTACCGGCATCGACCTGGACGGCCTTGAACAAGCCATCCGACAGCATTCCATTGCGGCCTGCCTGCTGGTGCCCAATTTCAGCAACCCCTCCGGCAGTTGTATGCCGGATGAACATAAACAAAGACC
>JAGIAP010000461.1 GCA_017744805.1 Chitinophagaceae bacterium
GATTTATACTGGGCACTTTGTTATGTGCCTTATCCCCTAATTTCCATTTCCTGCTGATCGGCCGCATTGTAACGGGCCTGTTCGGCGGGGTGATCGGTAGTATCAGTTTCGCCATCATTACAGACCTGTTTGCCGTTGAAGTGCGTGGCAGGGTGATGGGATTTGTTCAGATGGCATTTTCAGCCGCCCAGGTGCTGGGCCTTCCCATCGGATTGTACCTGGCAACGCATCTCAGTTGGCATGCGCCTTTCTGGATGCTGGTATGCTTCTGTGCCCTGGTGTTGATACTGATCATCCGTTTCATGCAACCCGTTACGGGTCACCTTACAACCAAACATGTGACCAATCCTTTCAAACACCTGCAGGCCACGGTCAGCAACCGGCAATACTTACTGGCCTTTGCCACTACCACCTTGCTGGCCACGGGCGGCTTTATGCTTATGCCTTTCGGCAGTGCCTTCAGCACCAATAACCTGGGTATCACCCTGAACCAGTTGACCATTCTCTACCTGGTATCTGGTATTTGCAGTATGATCATCGGGCCCATGATCGGGAAGGCCAGCGACAAGGTAGGCAAGTATCCCATCTTTGTTGCGGGCTCCGTGCTTACGATCGTGATGGTGTTGATCTATACCAACCTGACCACTACGCCATTGGGATGGCTGATACTCATCAACGTGATCATGTTCACAGGTATCTCATCCCGTATGATCGCCAGCTCGGCACTGCTCACTGTAGTGCCTACGATGCAGGACAGGGGCGCGTTCATGAGCATCAACTCATCCGTGCAACAGATCTCTGGTGGCATCGGTGCCTTCATCGGTGGATTGATAGTGGTGGAAACGCCCAACCATATGATCCTGCATTATGACACTCTGGGATATGTGGTGGTTTGCACCAGTTTGATCACCGTGGGCATGATGTTCCTCCTGAACAAAATGGTGAAGAAGATCCTGGCCAACAGGGCCGCTCTCCTGAAATAGTTGAAGTGGAAAATATCATTGTTGAAACGCCGCCTGATTGCCGAAATCAGGCGGCGTTATTGTTTGGATCGTGTTGAGCGGTAAGAAGTATTGAATGATAATGACTAACTTTCAAATCCAAAATACCATTTACTCATGTACAAGAAAGGGATCATTCCATTTTTGCTGATACTGCTTGGTGCAGGCCTGGAGAAGACGACAGCACAATCGCTTTACACGCCTGCGGATATCCGTAAGGCCTATGCGAAAGGTACCCGGTCCAAAGACGGGAAACCGGGAAAAAGATACTGGCAGAACAAAGGACGGTACAATATCGTTCTGAACATCGCTCCGCCGGACAGGACCATCAGTGGCTTGGAAGAGATCGTATATTTCAATAATAGCCCGGACACACTGGGTACCCTTCTTTTTAAATTCATTCAGAATATCCACCAGGCAGGGGCTCCCCGCGAGAGAGGGACCGATGCCGATTATTTCACCGGTGGCGTAACAGTTACTTCCCTGAAGATAAATGGTGAGACCAGGCCGGCAAGCGCCCTCTCCGCCCGCTTCACCAATGCAGGGTTGGAATTGCCCAAACCGCTGCTGCCCGGTGATTCCGTAACGTTGACCATCGGTTGGAAACAACAGATCTCGCTGAGGAGCGACCGTGAAGGAATGATCGATAGCTCCACCTATTTCATGGCGTATTTCTATCCACGTGTAGGCGTATACGATGATTATAATGGTTGGGATTGGACGCCATTTACGGAAGCCCATGAATTTTACAATGATCACAATGATTATACCGTGGATGTGAACGTACCCGCCAATTTCATCGTTTGGGGAACGGGTACCCTGCATCAGCCGGAAACCCTTTTGCAGCCTGAGTTTGCGGACCGGTATAAAAGATCCCTCGTCAGCGATGAAAAGATCCGCATCGCATCTAAGGAAGAGCTGCTGGCCAAAAAAGTGACCACACAGAACCGCATCAACCGCTGGCGGTTCACGGCCACCCATGTGCCCGATGTGGCATTCGGATTGAGCGATCATTTTGTGTGGGACGCTACCAGTGTAGTGGTGGATGATAAAACAGGCAGAAGGGCCAGTGTTCAGGCGGCTTTCAATGATACGGCAAAAGATTATCATTATATGACCGGCTTTGCCGGGGACGCCCTCAAATGGTTTTCCCGCAACTGGCCCGGCATCCCTTATCCATATGAAAAGACGACCGTCTTCCAGGGATATGCCGGCATGGAATATCCCATGATGGCCAATGATGAGAGCTATGAAGATACCAGCTTCTCCCGCCTGGTGGCCGAGCACGAGATCGCACATACCTATATGCCATTCTATATGGGCATCAATGAAACGAGGTATGGATTTATGGACGAAGGATGGGCTACCACGCTGGAACTATTGATCGGCTATAATAATTTCCCCAAAGAAAAAGCGGATGAGCTCTTCAAGATGTTCCGTGTAGCTGATTGGACCGAAGACAGGTCCGGGGATATGGATATTCCCATCATCACACCCGGAACTTCCATAACCGGCAAGGCCCTGGGCAATAACCAGTACGGCAAGGCTGCCCTCGGTTACCTGGCACTGAAAGACCTGCTGGGCGATGCGCAGTTCAAAAAATGCCTGCACGCTTATATGGATCGCTGGCATGGTAAACACCCCCTTCCCTGGGATTTCTTCTATACATTCAATGATGTGAACGGCAAGAGCCTGGATTGGTTCTGGGATAACTGGTTCTTCTCCTGGAACTATATGGATATCGGTATCGCACAGGTGAAAGGCAACCAGGTGATCCTCCGGAATACAGGCGGGATGGCCATTCCCTTCGATCTGCAGATCACCTATTCAGATGGAAGCAAGGAAACCAGGCATTGCAGCCCGCAGGTTTGGGAAGCCGATCAAAAGCGAGCGACCGTTTCCGTTAGTGCATCCAAAAAGATCAAGGAACTGCAGATCGATTCCGGCATTTTCATGGATGCCGAGCCTTCCGATAACAGTTATATTGCCCGCTAAACCAATCGTATGATCATCCTGATACAATGCCGGGACCAGGTGGGTTTGGTGGCAGCCATCTCGGGAGTACTGGCTGCCGGACAGATGAATATCGTGAGCCTCCGCGAGTATGTGGACAAGCCCGCGAATCTTTTCTTTATGCGCGTGGAAGCAGAGCAGGAGAGTGATATGCCAGGCCTGGAAGAAAAACTGCTTCGGGTATTGCCTCCCGATGCCGTGGTGAAAGTGAACCCGCAGCCTGAGAAGAAGATCGTGGTATTGGTGACGAAGGAATATCATTGCCTGGCCGATATATTGATCAGGCATTATTTCAGGTCGCTGGGTGCCGAGGTACTGGCAGTGATCGGGCATTACGATACGTTGCAGGATATTTGTAACCGGTTCGATATCCCATTCCATAAAATAGAAGTGCCTTCCTCTGCCAGGGTATTGTTTGAGCAGCAACTCGAAGACCTGATCCGGGGGTACTCGCCGGACTACATCGTGCTGGCGAAATTCATGCGGATCTTGTCACCTGGCTTTGTTGCGAAGTTCCCGGGACGGATCATCAATATCCATCATTCTTTCCTGCCCGCCTTTGCGGGGGCGCAGCCATACAAGCAGGCATATGAGCGCGGTGTGAAGCTGATCGGCGCCACAGCGCATTTCGTCACGGATCAGCTCGATGAGGGGCCCATATTGGCGCAACAGATCATCCCGGTAACACATTCAGCCACTGCTGCCGATATGGTGAAGGCGGGGAAAGAGATAGAAACCGCAGTACTGGCGCGGGGTTTGAGGCTGGTGCTGGAGGATAGGGTATTTGTGTATGGAAATAAAACCGTGGTATTTGAGTGATGGCCCTATTATTTACGGACCCAAAAATCGATCTCCGATTGCCGTGATGGGCCTTTCTGCTGCCAGTGATCATCTTTTTCCAATCCTTCCCAGGGAGATTGGTGGTTTTGGGCTGCTTCCTGTAGATATGCCCGCCAGCGATAATGCTGGTAGTTGCTCATGATATTGACGGCATATCTCTCCGCCAATCCTGGATTATTCCGGATGATGATCAGGTTCTCGTCATTTTTGCCGCTTGCTGAAGCTGAGAAATTATGAGAGCCTGTAATTA
>JAGIAP010000462.1 GCA_017744805.1 Chitinophagaceae bacterium
GCTACAGGCCGCCGCTGATCCCCAACAGGCAGCCCGGCATTTCAGCAAAGCGCTCAGCCTCGCCAAGACCGCCGCCGAACAAAACGGGATCAGGGAAAAGATCAGGGACCTGACCAACGGCAACTAGTTTTCGCTATTCACTGACCAACATGTAATTATCGATCCGGGAAAAAAAATCTTCATCAAAAAGGTAGGTATATGGCTACGTATTGTATATTTGTAGCCAAATGACTACCTAATGGAAAAACGAAGAGATGTGTTCCAGGCAATCGCAGATCCCACGAGACGTGGCATCCTTAATCTGCTCAGCCGGCAATCCCTCAATCTCAACAGCATTGCGGAACATTTCGATTCCAGCAGGCCCACCATTTCCGAGCATATCAAGATCCTGAACGAATGCGGGCTGATCCTGGTTACCCAACAGGGCCGGGAAAGGATCTGTGAAGCGAAACTGGAAGGACTGAATGAAGTGACAAGCTGGATCGAAGAGGCTCGAAAATACTGGACAGAGACCCTCGATTCCATGGACAATTATCTCGATTCATTACAATCAAAAAGCAAAACTCATGCTGGTACAAAAAGAAAACAATCCGTCAACAAAAGAAAATGAACTGCAGATCGACCGCATCCTCGATGCTCCCAGGGAATTGGTGTATCGGATCTGGACGGATGTAGAGCACCTGAAAAAATGGAATGCGCCCAAAGGTTGTTCTATCCATTATTCCAGGATCGATGTACGTCCCGGAGGTGAATTCCTATCGGTGGTAAAGAATCCGGATTATCCAGATTGCTGGGTAAAAGGCGTTTATCTCGAATTGGTGGCACCGGAGCGGATCGTATTCAGCATGGAAATGTCTGATGAACAAGGCAATATCAATTTACCACAGTATCAGAACCAAGACTGGCCTGCAAGTACCATCGTCTCCATTACTTTGGAAACACTTCCAGATAACAAAACGAAGTTCACATTGAATCAGTCCGTGTCAACAGAGGCAGCCATGCGCAAAGGTGCTTACCAGGGTTGGTTGTCCAGCTTCGGGATTTTGGAAGAATACCTGGCATCGATCTCCAAATAAAAAATCCGGTATCATGAAACCTTATGGCAAATTCCTCAAAAAGCAATTGGTAACATCAATACCTGCTTTGTTCTTTCTCTTTTCTGTTGCTCATTCACAACAGAGCAATTCAATAAAACCAGATTCCGTCAGCGGGTACAAAACCGTCAATGGAATGAAAATGTATTACGAGATCCATGGCAAGGGCAGGCCCCTCGTTCTGCTCCATGGAGGAGGCTCTACCATCTGTACCACTTTCGGTAGGGTATTGCCGCTCTTTGCGCTCGACAGGCAGGTGATCGCTGTTGAATTGCAGGCCCACGGCCATACCGCTGACCGCAATAAGCCTTTGACCTTTGAGCAAGATGCCGATGATGTGAATGAACTGCTGCAACAATTGAATATCCCTGCGGCAGATATTTTCGGATTCAGCAATGGGGGTACTACCGCTACTTACCTGGCTATCCGCCATCCCGGGCGTGTGAACAAACTCATCCTCGCGTCCATTTTTTATGAGCGCGAAGGGGCGATTCCCGGACTTTTTTCATTTATAGAAAAAGGGACATTCAGTGATATGCCACAACCTCTCAAAGAGGCATTCAAACAGATCAATAATAACGAAGCCGCCCTGCTGAATATGCATGATAAGGACAAATACAGGATCCTGCATTTTCAAAATATCCCCGATTCGGCGCTCCGGAGCATTCAATCTCCTGTATTGCTGCTCACGGGCGACAAAGACGTGGCGCTCCCGGAGCATGTGGTGAAGATGAGCAAGGTATTTCCACATGCAAGTATTGCCATGCTGCCCGGTGGACATGGACAATATATCGGCGAAGTGGTCTTTGAAAAAAAAGGGAGCAGGGTGCCGGAGTTGGTGGTGGCACTGATTGAGGAGTTCCTCGATGAGAAATGATCAGGGCCTTTTCCTGAAATATTGATTTTTGAGACTTACAGCAGGATGAAAATAGGGTGAAAATCGGTAGATTTGAACAGCACCAAAGCCATTGGTATGCGCAAGAAACTGGCAAAGGAATGTGGACTGCTCCTGCTTTCATTCCTGGTCTTACTGATTCTTATCCATTTTTATCCTGTTTCAGGGAAAGGCAAGATGGTATCTATGAATGGCATGGATACCGTGGCCGTATATACGAAGAAATCCATCCTCTATACCCGGAATATTCTTGCAACACTGGAACCTGGAGAAGCCTTCCAGGTTTGGCATCATTCATCCGGTTGTTTCGGCTCATATGGCAGTAAGCTGGAGATCATCCGGCATTCCGGTTCCTGGTCTGCAAAATTGTTCAACTGGGAGCCATCTCTGGTAGAAAATGCTCTCGGAATTTACAAGGCAGGCAGGTTGATCAATGCTGTAACGCTCGATACAAATAAGCTCCATGCCTTTAGTGATTTTGAATCAGAATGGCCTAACTTCCATAAAATCGGTCTCAGCACAACCTCGGAGACCTATACGTTTTTTACCAGGCATTTGGCTAGTTCTATCGAATGTGGATATGACCCGAAGAATAGTTTTGAAAATCTTCTTGCCAAATTCTTTCATAAATAGAATTCCTTTTTTAGCTTTGCATCGAATTCCTTTATCATTCACTATTAAATCAAAGGAATTATGACAGAATTTACTTCCATATCATCATCTGTAACTGCTGCCTGGTAGCACGCGATCGAATTCCCTTTTTTTTACTGAAAGCAATACTGCTTCTTAAGGAATACAGGGTTCCCCGTGTCCCTGATCATAGCGGATAGCCATTCCCGTTTCCTGGCAGCTATCCTCCATCATAATTGGATTTCTCCATGCATACAAGCATATGGGAGCAGGACCTGCTTTGCTACAGGATCCGTTCTGAAAGAAGAAGAAAAAGGGACGCTAAAAAAGATAAAGACAAACAATTGATCAGGTTGTACGGAGAGGAATGGCGCCTGAGAAGGGCCATAGACAACCTTCCATGGGTTCCATTGGAACAACCCTACCAGAAAGGATGGAAGCGCTTTTTCGTGCTGCATCCGGAAGTGAAAAGAACCGACAGGGCCGGGTTCTATGAAGCACTTCTAAAAAAGATAAATAGTGTCCAGTACAAACCTGACAAAACTTTCACGATTAAAAAAAGAAGGAAAGGAAAAAAGTACTCAAAAAAGATAGGGCAATCCCTGAGGTCTTATTCGGAATACGACTGGCATCCATCCAGATGTAAACTGACTGAAGCGGAAAGGAGATGCTTTCACAAAGAAGAATATTGGGATCGGTATAACAACAAGATCTCTTACCGGTATGTGGTTTCAGAACCGTGGCGCTTTGTGTTGCAGATCAGGCCGCATATGATCACCAAAATCAAAATGATCGATGGAGAGTTGGAATCAAACCGGCAACAACTGGAAAATCATCTCAGAACCTACCATCTCTGGCCCGGGATAAACAGGCTGATTTGGGGAAAGAATGAATATTGGAGAAAGGACAAGCAAGTTTCCCGTTCGTACAAAACCCCTCCGAAATTAGATCCGGTACATCTGCTGATAGAGAGGGCCGAAAACGAAAAAATAGAACAGGCAAGATGACAAATATTGGAAAGGGGGAATGAGGTGAAAACTCTTTTCGAGCCGCTGATATGATCAGCCAGTTAAAATCTCAAGGAGGATTGACGTATCTTGAATGATATTTCAATCCTTTTTCATGAGTTGGCATTCAGATCATCTACTTATAGATGGATTAGATCTCGCGCTGAATGGCGCTACCATACAGGAGATCATTATTAATACCAGGGAACGGGAAATACTGGTCACGATGGTGCCGGTTTCTATTTATTCCGATGGTAGTGTTCCGGAAGATAATACGATCGTATTTCGCCATATTTCCCGGTTTGCCGCGAGCTATATCCCTGCCAAAGGGGATGCAATGAAATTTCCTCCCGAAGAGTTGCCCAGCATTAGTAGAAGGTTCAATAGAAAGCTATTTGCAAATGGTTCAAATTCTCATCAAGAATTTCAATTTCCCAGAACCAAATCCGAATGTTGATGGTTTCCTGGGTTTC
>JAGIAP010000463.1 GCA_017744805.1 Chitinophagaceae bacterium
CATAATTTGGAAAATGTCGTTCGCATTTTTCGTAGGTTCCTTTGCCGCGATTCTATCGAAGCCCGCCGTGGAATTATGTCCCAGTTTGCTCATCAGGCTTTTGATGTAATCAAGACATTCTTCTTCTGTTGCAAAGCGGTAATCGGCATTACCACTGATAGCAGTATGCGTAATGGAGCCTCCAAGTGTGAGGATATCGATATCCTCTCCAATAGCGGCTTTCACCAGGTAGGGGCCGGCCAGCGCGATGGAACTGTTGTTGTCTACCATCAGCACTTCATCGCTCATCAGTGGCAGGTAGGCGCCTCCCGCCACGCAGGATCCCATCACGGCAGCGATCTGGGTAATGCCCATAGCGCTCATTTTGGCATTGTTGCGGAAAATGCGACCGAAATGTTCCTTGTCCGGAAATATCTCCGATTGCATTGGCAGGTAAACCCCGGCACTATCAACCAGGTAAATGATGGGCAGTTTGTTCTCCATGGAGATCTCCTGCATCCGGAGGTTCTTTTTGCCGGTAATGGGGAACCAGGCACCTGCTTTTACGGTTTGATCGTTGGCCACGATCACGCACTGGCGACCGCTCACATAACCGATGCCGGCTACCGTACCGCCGGAGGGGCAGCCCCCTTCATCCTTGTACATTTCCCAGCCGCAGAGCGCACCGATCTCTGTAAAGGTTGTGTTTGCATCACGCAGATAGTCGATCCTTTCACGGGCGGTCAGTTTCTTTCTCTCATGTTGCTTTTCAATGGCTTTCTTCCCTCCGCCAAGGGAAACCTGCTCCCAGCGTTGCCTGAGCTGGCTTACAGCCAGTTTCATGGCATCCTCGTTCTTGTTGAATTCCAAATTTATCATAATTGACAATCGTTATCTGAAGGGGAATAATATACTGCAAAATAAGGCATATTGCCGAGAGCCCGAATACCGATTTCCGGTACATTTTATGTCGAATTTGTTCCTATTTTTAGCCATATGTTCAAGAGAAACAAATGGCTTTTTGTATTTACCGCACTGGCCATCGCGATCAAGATTTTCTCCCTATTCCCGAATGCCGTTGAGCGATATTACTCCAATGGCATTTACCCGGTTATCGGGAAGATCCAACGGATACTCTTTGGCTGGATACCCTTCAGCATCGGCGATATCTTTTATGCTGCACTGATCCTGCTACTTTTGAGAAAGCTGGTGGTGATGGTGAGAAAGATACGGAAACGTGAAGCCAGCAAAAAGTACTGGCTTACCGGACTGAAACAATTCGTTTGGGTGATAGTGCTGGTGTATGTTTCCTTCAATGGCTTATGGGCATTGAATTATAACAGGGTCGGGATCGCCGGACAACTCGGGTTAAAGGTAGATACGTATACGCAGGAAGACCTGGTGGCTGTAATGACCACCATCACGGAAAGACTGGAAACCATCGATAGCTCGGCGCTGCTAACCCGGCAGGATATACGCAAAAAGAGAACGCTGTTCCGCAATGCGGTGAGTGCATATGATTCATTGTCGGTTCACAGCCCGGTATTCGATTATTCCATCAGGTCTGTAAAACCTTCCCTGTACAGTTACCTGGGGAATTACCTCGGGTTCACCGGTTATTACAATCCTTTTTCGGGGGAAGCCCAGGTGAATACGACGGTGCCCTTGTTCGTTCAACCTTTCACTACCTGCCATGAGATCGGTCACCAATTGGGATATGCGAAAGAGAACGAAGCCAATTTTGCGGGTTACCTCGCGGCCAAAAGTTCTTCCGATGCGGCTTTCCGCTATTCCGTGTATTTCGACCTCTATATGTACAGTTGGTATTATTTGTACAATACCGATTCCGCCCTTGCCAGGAAATTCACTGAACGCTTACCCCTTACCGTTAAGAATGATTACCGGGAGTTGAAAGAATTCAACCGGAAGCATCGCAACCCGGTGGAAAGAGTGATCGATCAATTGTATGGAGAATACCTGAAAGCGAATGAACAACCATCCGGTAAACTGGCCTATAATGAAGTGATCGCCTGGTTGGTGGCTTATTACAAGAAATATGGGAAAGATGCGATATAGACGCAGGCACAATTACTGAAAATAAAAAAGCATAGAAGCTCTTGAGTGACTTCTATGCTTTCCAATCTATTTTTTGCGGTTAGAAATTATTCTTCCACATCATGCTCTCTACCGGTCTGTCCGGCTGTCCGCTATACTTCGCATTCTTTTTCTGATTGTACTTCACTTCGATCTCACCTTCCACGGGGAAATAGATCAGTTGTCCTATCGGCATTCCTTTGTACACTTTCACGGGTTGCTTTACGGAAATCTCGAGGGTCCAGTTACCACAAAAGCCAACGTCGCCTTTACCGGCAGTGGCATGGATATCGATCCCCAGGCGGCCTGTGGAAGATTTTCCTTCCAGGAAGGGCACATGAGCATGTGTTTCGGTATATTCTTCGGTTACTCCCAGGTAAAAGATATGGGGGTAAAGAACGAATCCATCATCAGGTATCTCGAATACTTCGATCTCATTATGTTTTTTGGCATCCAGTATATGCTCGCGATAAGTAGCCAGGTACTTACCCAGATGCACATCATAGGAGTTGCTGCCAAGGCATTGCCGGTTATAAGGCTCGATCTTGATGGTTCCCTTTTCAATTTCTTCCAGTATTCGCTTATCCGACAGGATCATATTGGTATTAGTTTTGATGAATCAGCAAATAAGTCTTATATCTGCAATCTAAATGCTTAATTCTTACCGTGGGTCTGTTTTATCAACATAATATCAACGGGGGCACAAAAGTAGCAATTTGGCGCATTGAAGAGGATGAAAGTTTTTTCCTCCAAAAAGTTCCCCTCAAAGCCAATGTTTCGCATCCTTACAAGCGGCTCCAGCACCTGGCCGGCCGTTACCTTCTTCCCGAGCTTTTCGGGGATTTTCCACTTTCGGAGATCCTTATCGCAGACACCCGGAAGCCCTTCCTGGAGAATGAACAATACCATTTTTCCATTTCGCATTGCGGGAATTTTGCCGCTGCCATCGTCAGCAGCGGGGAAAGAGTAGGGGTTGACATCGAACTGGTGACCCCACGCATGTATACCATCGCACATAAATTCCTGCATGAATCGGAACAAGAGTACCTGGCCGAATGGGAATATATGAGCAAGGTACACCTGGAGCTGATGACCATCCTCTGGAGCGCCAAAGAGGCCATCTATAAATGGTATGGCAAGGGACAATTGAGTTTCCGTGAGGATATGCGGCTCTGCGGGCCCGTGGTATTCGGCACCAACGACTGGATCGAGTTCCCCTTCGAGTTCAGGAAAGACGGTGTAGTGCCCCTCACCATCAGGGCCAGGATCTTCGATCCGCTGATCATGGCCTATGTGGTCACCGATGAAACAATCGATGTGTAAAGGATCTATATTTCCTCCGTTTCTTCCAACGTATCGTCCAGCAGGTTGATCTGGATATCCTCGCTGCCGGCAATGCCTTCAATGGAGCCTTTGATATGGGCTACGTTGAGCAATACTTTGTCCAGTTGCTTTTCACGGGCCTTCCATAATTTTTCCATGGCATCCCTTTCTTTCTGGATACTGACGCGGATGGAGAAGAAGCCTTCCCTGATCGCTTTCCATTGTTCCCCGAACTCGTGGCTGGTGAGATAGTCATACAACAAATGCATCTTGTCGCCGCGGTTCTGCTGACTTTTGACAGCCGAATACATTTTGAGGATGCCTTCGCGAAGCACCTGGGTAAGGGCCGCCACTTCGGTATAGGAGCAGATCCAAACGCCTTCCATCAGTCCGAATACTTCCATCTGGTCCGGGCGGGCCTGCGTAACCAGTACGGCCACATCGGCGGCCGTGGCGCGCATATCCGTCTTGAGCTTTTCTATCCAGGCTTTTTCGAAATGCTTGGTGCGTTTGCTTTCGTAGATGATCTTCCCGCATTCCTGCCCAAAACTGTTGCGGACGGTTTGAATGCAATCTGCGCCGCGTATGCCTTTGCCTACTTCCTGGATCATATCGAAGGGGAAGGCCAGGCGAAGCATTTCTTCCAATGCCAGTTCCTGGATCTCG
>JAGIAP010000464.1 GCA_017744805.1 Chitinophagaceae bacterium
GTAACAAAGTGTGCCCATCCTTCGCCTCCCGGCGAGTGACGGGCACAACCTGAGTATCTTGTATTATCGTTTATCTACCACCAGTTTTTTCACTTGTGTTCCGGCACTGCCGTTCAACCGCAGCAGATACACGCCGGTTGAGGTTTTGGCAGCATTCCATTCTACATAATGTTTTCCTGCAGGAAGATCTTTCTGCAAAAGGGTCTCTATCAACTGGCCATTCATGCCATACACTGACAGTGTAGTATAACCGCCTCGCTTCAATTCAAAACTGATACGGCTTTGATTTCTTACCGGTGCCGGATTACCAGTGAGATCATAGATATCGAGCGTTTCCACAACCGGTGTTTGCTGTGGAGTGACCATCATTGGGTAAGTGGATGTGCTGGCCGTTTGGGGAGCAGTATAAGTAGCTTTCACAAAAACATTCTGGGCAGGATTGGAAGCACTTGTATTCTTTACCCTGATCTCATACACACCGGTGGAACCGGGAGAATAAGTAAGGGTAAGTGTTCCCGTTCCGCTGACAGTCTGCACCTGTGTGCCTCCGCTATTGTAGAGGTTCAGGGTGAGATTGGGAGTGGTATTGGAAGGATACAAATTCACGGTGATCGTTTTCCCTGTTTCGGCAAAGATCTTTCCCACATTGCGCAGCGTAGTGGAGCTGGCAGGCAATGCCCCGCCCTGTTGCAAAGAACTGGCATGTGAATCGCCGAGATCATTGGCCATTTCCCATTCCTGTGTGGTGGTACGTTGTGTGGGACTGAATCCTCCTGAAACACCGGCCGGTCCCCAGATGCAATAACCTTTGCGTGTATTGCTGCCATCGCAGGGAGGCACCCAGATGGTGGCTTTACCAGTGGCATCTGTCCAGATATCCGATACGTTCGCTCCTGAATAATCGTGTAATTGTTTATTGGCGCCAAAATCAGTTTGGATGGTGGCGCTTTGCCAGGTGTTCCAGTTATCGTTGACGCCGATGATGGCGTAACTATTCTCGGGCCCTGCATTATAGCCTCTTTCGATGATCAGCAGATCGGCAGCCTGCCAACGTACTTTGTAAGATCCTTTCTTGAAATTCAGTTTCTGATGGCACCAGATGATATTGGCGATATCATCACGTACCGGAAGATCGGTGGTACTGGTAGGAAGATGGGTGTATCGCTTGCTGGTACTCCCAATATTGAAAAGGTCTTCGAAGAAAACCTGGGGAGAACCATCCACTGCAAAGGCGATGGCATAGGCCGCGGACAATCGCGCATCGAAGGGATCGATATGACCGCCGCCCAATTCGTTGCCGGAATCCCAACCAGTGTAATTGCCATTGGCATCTTTGGTTGGACGGAAGGTATCATGATTGTTTACGAAAGGCACCGTTCTGAACCGGTTGGTCTGCTGTGAACCGGGAATATTGGAAAGATTGTAACTGCCTCCGGCGCTCACCATATTCTTGATCTCCTGGCGCAAACTGAAATCGAAAGTGCCTGCCAGGTCTTCAGTGCCGCCATTGCTCGTTTTCACATTGCTGATCCAGGTGTCGAGATCGGAAGCGCTGCCCACGTATTCACCCACAGCAAACATATTGGAGCCGCCATTGGCCCAGCCAGCACTGTATTTGGCGTTCCAGATAAAGTCCTGCATGGCCCAGGGCTCAAAATGTTTGACGGCATCGAAGCGGAAGCCATCGGCGCCGGTTTGCTTCTTCATCCATACCAGCCAGTTCCTGGCACCGGTGCGCATATAATTGCTGGTCTGTGCCGGATTGTAGGTGGCATTGGAGCTGAGCCCATAGGCGCCGGAATAATAGCAGATATCCGGGCCAAAGAAAGCGCCACAGATATCACCTGTATTGCAGGCATGATCCGAATTGGCATGAAAGTTCTGGTAGTTCTTGGACCAGCGGCCGGAACGAGCCAGGTAATTGACGGATGTTTCCGAACTGGCGGGCGTGGAATAGCTTACATACCGGAAATTCTTGTACAGGTTACCATCACCATTGGCACTGGCGGAAGGGTCCTGGCCTCCATCGCCGGTGGCGGAACCGGCATTGTCCATATGATTGAATACCACATCCTGTATCACGTCCATACCGTTTGCATGCAATACGGCCACCATTCGTAACAACTCGTTCTTGTTCCCCAGCCTGGTTTTGAGGGAACCTTTCTGGTATTTATCGCCAAGATCATATTGATCAAATGGCGAATACCCATTACTGTTAGTTCCGGCATTCTTGATGCTGGGAGGCACCCAAACGGCATCGATGCCCAGGTCCCTCAACCTGGGTGCCAGATCAGCAAGATAATTGCTCCAGCCATTATTGTAATTGTTGTTCCAGTAGTCCCACCAGAAACCTTGTAAAACCACTTTTCCATTCCAGGGGTTCTGTGCATGCAAGCTGCAGGAGAGAAGGAGTAGCAGCGCCCAGACCAGTGCACGGACCGGGGAGTAGATCTTTTTCATACAGCGATCAATTTTTAGTGATAAGGTTAAATTCTATTGTGTATAATTTACACATATTATTAACAAGTAGCAAATTTGTTTAATATGGGACTGAGGCTCACCTGCTTATGCCCAATGGAGAATAGGTTGTATCTTTGCGGCCATGGAAAAAATGCTAAAAGACCTGTTTGCCAACCAGCAGTATGACGAGAATAATTTCTTCCTGATTGCCGGTCCTTGTGTAGTGGAGAGTGAGGAGTTGTTGATGGAAGTGGCCGATAAAGTATCAGGTATCTGCCGGAATCTTGGCATCCCTTATATTTTCAAATCTTCTTACCGTAAAGCGAACCGCACCAGTGGAAGTTCCTTCACAGGACTGGGCGATGAGGTGGCGATGAAATTGCTGAAGAAAACAGGTGATCATTACAAGCTACCTGTCACTTCAGATATTCACGCACATGAAGAAGCGGCCATTGCGGCAAAGTATATCGATGTTTTGCAGATCCCGGCATTCCTCTGCCGTCAGTCAGACCTGTTGGAAGCGGCAGCCAAAACCGGTAAGATCGTGAATGTAAAGAAAGGCCAGTTCCTGAGCGGGCCTTCCATGAAGTTTGCTGCAGAGAAGATCCGTAATGCGGGCAATGATAAAGTGATCCTGACAGACCGTGGTAATACTTTCGGTTACCAGGACCTGATAGTGGACTATCGCAATATTCCCTGGATGAAGGAACATGGAACACCGGTGGTGATGGACTGTACTCACAGTTTGCAACAACCGAACCAGACCAGTGGTGTAACCGGTGGTAATCCACAATTGATCGGAACCATTTCCAAAGCGGCCATTGCCACAGGCGCTGACGGATTGTTCATCGAAACACATCCCAACCCTGCCGTTGCCAAATCAGATGGCGCCAATATGCTGAAGCTGGACCTGCTGGAACCATTGCTGCAACAACTGGTGAAGCTAAGAAAAGCGGTGATCTGATCTGCATCATAACATTCTATCAGTATAATTGAATTATGATACCTAAGGCCCGGTGATCCCGGGCCTTAAACATTTTTTATAACTACCTGCGTATCTCTTTCATTGTTATCACTGTTCATTTCAATGTGTCCATTCTGCAAAGAAATTACTCCTTAATTCAAAATGGGATCATTGATTTTAGTCACAACTTTGTGCTGTCAACGTCACCAATTCAACCAATCTCCCCCAATCCCCCGATTCATCCCTTACCGTGGAGTAAGATGATCCTTGTATCATCGAAGGCACCAATTAATCATGCTGCTTTTAAAGTTTTAGCTTATTATGAAACCTCAATCTTTCATAACGCGCAAAGCTATTGTAGACATCATAGCTGCGCTATTGATACTCCTGTTCACGTATACAGCCGTGAGCAAGTTGATGACATGGGATCTGTTCAGGTTCTTACTTGGTCAGGCACCAGGCATTGGGAAACAGGCAGGTTGGTTATTCATCGCCATCCCGGCTGTTGAATTGATCATTGCTGCATTGCTATTTTTCCCTTCCACAAGACTTAAAGGATTGTATGCATCACTTGCATTGATGCTCCTCTTTACCATGTATGTGATCTATATGGTACAGCATGGGGGCAATTTACC
>JAGIAP010000465.1 GCA_017744805.1 Chitinophagaceae bacterium
CCACCCGCTATCTTAGCCGGATACAAACAACGGATAACAGAACCATCTATTTCAATTATGGGGCATCGCCATTCTTTTATTCAAGGCCCAGCCAGGTGGTGGCAATAATGTCTGACCGTCCCAATGCCAATTGCCCGGCCAGCAGTGTAGGGACCAGCTATACATACTATACCATAAATAATAATACGCTTGGGGAGATCAGCTTTGATGGAGGGAAGGTTGTGTTTGAAACGAGTACTGAATACCGTAATGATATTCATAATATCGACCCCAATTCCAATGTGCCTTATCTTAAGAAAGTGAAAATATACAATGGATCCAATGCACTGATCACAGAATATACTTTCAATTATACAAATGGCGGCAGGTTAGTTTTGAATGAAGTGGTTAAAACTGATACCAGTGGGACCTCTGCCCGTTGGCAATTTGAATACATCGGGGGTACCTCTTTCCCGAATCTTTTTCTTGGCGGGACAGACCATTGGGGTTATGCAAATGGTAGTTCAAGGGGCATTCCCAATGCCAATTATGCTACATTGGCACCTGGTTGGGCAGGTAATACCAATACCGTTAACAAGGAAAGCGATTTTGCAAATTCCAGTACCAGCTTACTCAAAAAGATAGTATATCCAACAGGTGGCAGTTCTTCCTTTGAATACGAGAGCAATGCTATCACTTATACTTCTCCGGATCAACTGTTGGGAAAGAGTTTTTTACAACGTAGTTATCCTTACACTTATATTTCTATTGTCAATGAAAATACAGCAAGCCAGGACGAAATATATGGATCCTTTACATTAACAGAGCCAACAAAGGTGAGCGTAAGCGCTTACAGATGGTATCAACCTATATCCCGTATCGAATCCGTTGTAAGACTTTCGCTAACTCCTACCGGCACTAATATTTTAGATTATGCGCCCTATGGGTTTCAATGTGGTAGTTACGCTTGTACCGCAAATGCTGTAGTAACCTTGCTGCAGGTACTTATTATTATTCGTTGAAAAAGTATCTGGATGATTCGGGATTTTACGTGGATGGTTTTGCATCACTCGATATCAACAAGACAGTACCAGTGTCCTCCTTTAAATATGACATCGGAGGCTGCCGTATCAAGTCTGTTTTGCATACAGACAGTGTAGGTAATACGATAATGAAAAAGTATCAATATGCTGATAGATATGATAGTGTAGGTTATTTCAATATTCCACAGTATACTTCCAAGATGACGGTGAATACACTCACTTTCGGACCTGGTTGCCTTGAATGCGGAAACAAAACTACCATTTCAGAAGAGAGTATTGCGCCGATGAGTGGCAACCCGGTAGAGTACTTGTATGTTACAGAATACACGGATGATAATGGTAATAATGGGACTACTACATATAGCTTTACTCCCAATGAAAATCTTAACCCGGGTCCCGGGCCTTATCTAAGTCCATTCAAAACAAATTGGAAAGCAAGTTTGCTGAAGAGCAAAAAGCAATTCCGGAAAAATGGAAGCAGCTATGAGCTGGTTCAGCAAGATACTTCAGCTTATGAAGCCATACCACTTATCGACAGAAAATCCCGTGGAATAAAATCCGAATACTCTGTGTATTGCCCAACGAAAGGATTAGGATATCGTTATTATTCTTCCCGGGATGAAATTTATAGCACTGAGCAATTCAATACCAAAAGTCAATCCCAGATCTATTATGATGGTTCCGGAAATATCAACTCCACTTCAGAGAATATTTTCGGTTCTACCAAACATACCTTACCCACTGAAACCCGGACGGTGAATAGCAGCGGAGATACCCTTCGTGAAAGGATAAAATATTCTTTCGATTATGATACTACCACCATCACCGGAAATGAAGCCAAAGCCATCCGGTTATTGCAACGCAAGAATATCCTGGTGCCTATTGAAAAAGTATCCACCAAAAAAGTGGGTGGGGTAGAATATGTAACGCAAGCGATACTGTTTACTTATAAATCAGATACAGCAGCTATGGACAGAGTGTTTGAGCTCTTGTTGGCTGCCCCGGCTGCTTACAGTGGATTTGCGAACAGCACCATCACTGCAGGGAACCTTACCAAAGACAGCCGGTATGATGAATCTGCCCGGTTTACTTTATACGATAATTACCTGAACGTATTGCAGATGCAGGCCAGTAACAATATCATCCGGTCATACCTCTGGGATCATAACCAGTTGTATCCTGTTTGTGAAGTGAATGGAGCAGCGCAAACCGATATCGGCTATACCAGCTTCGAAACGGGTAACAATGGCTACTGGACGGTTACAGGCGGAACGCTGGATTCTTCGGTTGCTCTCACAGGAAGAAGATGCCTGAACCCCGGCACAGGGAACCTATCCAGGGCTAACCTCACCAATGGTAAACAATATATCGTCAGTTATTGGAGCCGGTCAGGCGTCAAGACCATTTCTGGTGGTAGCGGCACTTCCAAAACCGGCATGACCTCCAATGGCTGGACCTACTATGAACACCTGATCACTACGTCAGGCACTACCCTTACCGTGAGTGGAACCGGACTGATGGATGAGCTAAGGTTGTATCCTGCCGGGGCGCAAATGAACAGCATCACCTATACGCCGGCCATCGGCATCACTTCGCAATGTGATAGCAGGAATAATGTAGCGTATTACGAATACGATAACCAGAACCGGTTGATGCATGTGCGTGATGTAAAAGGAAATATTCTCAAAAAAGTACAATATACCTATCGGGCCAATACCCTCACACCATAAACCTTATATCATGAAAGGAGTATCCATACTGATCATTGGCTGTATAGGGGTGATGATGGGTTATGCCCAACGATTACCAGCTCCCTACGCAGGCACTATCAAATACAATATCATCCGTACCTGGGATGCACAGGCGCCCGTGACCGATCCTGCCGTACTCATCACCAAAGGCTTCAAAGATGCCAGGCAAAGCATCCTCTATGCCGATGGCCTGGGCAGGCCCATCCAAACCGTGATGCGTCAGGGTTCCTTGACTACCGACAGCACCGCCAAAGACCTGGTAGCTCCAATAGTGTACGATGGTTATGGCCGGGAAGTATTCCAGTACCTTCCTTTTGCTGCGAACAGTACCGGAGGTAATACCTCTTTATCCAATGGAGCCTTCAAATACAATGCTTTTCAACAAGATTCTGTTTTCCAGAAAAATCAGTTCAATGACGATACTGCTTTCTATAGTAAAAAGATCTATGAGGCATCACCACTGAACCGGGTATTACAAGCCTATGCGCCAGGAAGTAGCTGGGCAGGCAGTGAGCCCAATCCCGATCCGGCATTGAGAAGAAATATAACAACGGAACAAAAGATCAATACGGTGGGGGACTCTGTACGGATCTGGGTAGTGAATGGTGCTTCCTATACGGCTTCGTCCATTTTTCCTGCCAACCAGTTATTTAAAATGGTGACGACTGATGAGCACAAGAAACAAACCATCGAATACAAGAACAAGGAAGGGCAGGTGCTACTCAAAAAAGTACAATTGCTGAACAGCCCATCCAGCGGGCATTCCGGCTGGTTATGCACTTATTATATATATGATGACCTGCGCCGGCTCCGCCTGGTGATCCAACCGCGCGGTGTTGAATTGCTGATGGCCAATGCCTGGAATATCAATGCCCTCAGTGGGGATATCCTCAATGAGCAATGCTTCAGGTATGAGTACGATACAAAAGGCCGCATGATCGTTCAAAAAGTACCCGGTGCGGCCGAGGTTTGGAAGATCTATGATGTACGCGACCGGTTGATCTTGCAACAAGATGGCAACTTACGCCTATCCAATAAATGGATTTTTACCAAATACGACCAGCAGAATCGCCCGGTGATGACTGGGTTCTACACCAATAGCAGCCAGTTGACGCAAGCGACCATGCAGACTTATGTGAATACCCAAAATATGGGATTAGCGGAAAATTATCCAACAGGCAGTTTTCCTTATTATTCCATGAACCAGACCTTTCCTTCGATTACGGACACCTCACTACTCCTCACCATTGCCTGGTTTGATAATTACAG
>JAGIAP010000466.1:0-3764 GCA_017744805.1 Chitinophagaceae bacterium
GTATACGGCCACCCTGGAGATCCCGCAACCCTTATTCGATCTGATACAAACATAACAACCTTATATATGAAATACCAGGCAATCATCGTGGAAGATGAACAACTGAACCGCGATTTCCTGCTCAACCTCTTACAGGAATTTTGTCCGCATATCGACGTAGCGGCCACGGCCACCACCGTGAATGAAGCTGTGGCTGCTATCAGGGCGCATCAACCGCAGATCGTTTTCCTGGATATCGAGCTGCAGACAGCTACAGGATTCGATGTACTGGAATTGGTGCGCGACAGTAAATTCGAGATCATCTTCACCACTGCCTATGACCATTACGCCATCAAGGCCATCCGGTTCAGCGCTATCGATTACCTGCTGAAGCCTATCAATTACGAAGAGCTCACCCGCGCCGTCAGCAAAGCGATCGAATCCATGAAAGTGAAACAACAGGATGATCGGCTGGAACTGCTCATGCGTAACGTACGCATGCCCGTTGGGGATGATTTTTCCATCAGCCTTTCCACTTCTGAAGGAATCGAATATGTCCCCCTCGCTCAGATCAGTTACCTGGAGGCCAAAGGCCCTTACACCACTTTCTTTTTGAAGAATGGCCATCATATGATCGTATGCAAACACCTGAAAGAATATGAGATGATGCTGACCGAACATGGGTTCTTCCGGTTACATAATTCCTATATCGTGAATATGAAAGAAGTAAAGAAGATGATCCGGGCCGATGGCGGCTATGCCGTGATGAACAATGATGCCATGATCACCATCTCACCCAGGAAAAAAGAAGAATTCCTGCAACTGATGAACCGGCGACTGGTATAACCACTCATTCTTATCCTCAGACAATGACGAACGCTCTACATGCCATCGAACAACAACTGAAGCTACTGCAGCAGGAGAACGAAATGCTGCGTAGTGGCCGGTTCCCGCATAAGAATGCCGTGCAGGTGCCAGACCCGTTCCGTCCACTTTTTGATGTGGCCGAAGGTACGGTACGTGAATATTTCCGCGACTTCAGGATGGACCCCGGCTGTGGCACCATCGAGATCAATGATCAACGATATGTACTGGTGCGGGCCTCCGCTTTATCCAAAGGTTTTCTCGAAACCATCCAGGGACTGTATGCAGACAAAGGTGAATCGGAAGCCTTTGCCATCGGCAGGAATTTCCTCTTCGACTATGCGCATGTGATAGGCATGCATGATGCGCGCGATTTCCACCAGAAAATGAACCTCACCGATCCCATTGCCAGGCTTTCCGCCGGCCCCGTACATTTTGCCTGGTCTGGCTGGGCATTCGTGAACATCCATGCTGAAAGCCATCCTTCACCGGATGAGGATTTCCTTTTACTGTACGATCATCCTTATTCCTTTGAAGCAGATTCCTGGGTACGCGCAGGCGCATCCAGCAAGGAACCTGTATGCGTCATGAATTCAGGGTACTCCTCCGGATGGTGCGAAGAAAGTTTCGGGCTGCCACTCACCGCCGTGGAGCTGAGTTGTATTGCCAAAGGGGATGCAAAATGCAGCTTCCTGATGGCCCCTCCGCATCGTATCCAGGAGCACCTCGAAAAAATCGATAGCCGGAAAAAATACGCCACTCCCAAAACATATAATATCCCCACCCTCTTTGAAAGGAAAAAAGTAGAAGAAGAAATGGAAAGATCGAAAGCCCTTGCCGAAGAATCGGCCAAGGCAAAAGATGATTTCGTGGCCAATATGAGCCATGAGCTGAGAACACCACTGGGCGCCATTCTCGGCTTTGCCGACCTCTTACAGAAAACAGATCTCGATCCCGTTCAACAGGAATACCTCGAGGCCATCCATACTTCCGGCAAGAGCCTGCTCGGCATCATCAACGATATCCTGGACCTCTCTAAACTGGATGCAGGTAAATTCATTATCGAATCCGTTCCCTTCAGCATTCCGGAGCTGATGCATTCCATTCAGGTGATGTTCTCTCCCAGGGCGGCAGGTAAAGAGCTTCGCCTCAGTTGCAGCGCTGATCTCAGCATCAACTACCAGGTAACGGGCGACCCTATGCGCCTGACACAGATCCTGGTGAACCTGATCGGCAATGCCATCAAGTTCACGGATAGTGGAAGTGTGGATGTCAACTGCATCGTATCCAAAGAGGCCGCAGAAACGCTGGAGCTCTGCTTCACCGTACGCGATACCGGCATCGGCATCGATCCCCAAAAAATGGACAATATCTTCGATCGCTTCACGCAGGCCGACACGCATATCACCAGGCAATATGGAGGCACCGGTCTCGGCCTGGCCATTACCAAACAGCTCATCGAATTGCAGGGGGGCCATATCCAGGTGAAGAGTGAGCCGGGAAGAGGAACGGAGTTCAATTTCATGATCCCATATAAAAAAGCTCAGGAACAAACGATCATCTCGCATAAGATCAGCGAAGGTGAGACCCGCTCCTACGGCAGCTTCCGGAAAGTATTGATCGTAGAGGATAACCTGATCAATCAGAAACTGACCGCCACCATCCTCCATCATAACGGTTTTGAAGTGTCTATCGCGAAAAATGGAAAGAAGGCCATCGATATGCTTCGGGAATACAAGCCAGATCTCATTCTCATGGATATCCAGATGCCGGTGCTGGATGGCTATCGCACCACCCAAATGATCCGCGATGAACTGCATATCGGCACGCCCATCATCGCCATGACCGCCCATGCCCTGTCCGGAGAAAGGGAAAAATGCCTGAAAGCAGGCATGAATGATTACCTGGCCAAGCCATTCAGGGAATCCGATCTGCTGGACAAGATCGCTTATTGGGCAGCGTTATCGGAAAAAGTGGAAAACGGATCTTCCTTCAAACGGATCGATCTCAGCTTCCTGCTGGAACAGACCAGGAACAACAAAACATTCATCCGGGAAATGATCCGCATCTTTTTGAAACAATACCCGAAAGACAGGGAAAAACTGAAGAACGCCATTGGCAGGCAAGACTTCAAGCAGATCTATAAAACGGCGCATGCCCTGCGCAATACGGTAGGGCTATTCGGCCTGTCCCCGGTGATCGGGAATCCATTACTGGAAATCGAGAAACTGGCCCTGGCCAATGAGAACGTGGAGAAGATCCAGCAATTGCACCAGAGATTGATCCCGTTGTTTGAAGAGGCGGTGAGAGAATTGGAATTGTTCGGAGATGAGTGACCGCGGGGAGCTGCCATCGCTCGCGTCCCCGTGAGTGGCGGGGCAGACTCAAACAATATTCACCTCCCTCTCCAACTCAACCCCAAACCGGTTCTGCACACTATCCATTATTTCTGTACTGAGCTCATAGATCTCAGCACCGGTGGCATTGCCATAATTCACCAGTACCAGCGCTTGTTTGGCATGAATGCCTGCATCCCCTCTTCTGAATCCTTTCCATCCACATTCTTCTATCAGCCAACCGGCGGCGAGCTTCACTGTCGCATCCGGGTTAGGATACCCCACAATACCGGGGAAGTTCGTCTTCAGCGCTTCAAATTGCGCAGCAGGTACGGAAGGATTCTTGAAGAAACTCCCTGCATTGCCGATCTTCGCCGGATCGGGGAGTTTTGAACTGCGGATATTGATCACAGCCTGTGAAATAGCGCGGATGCTTAGCTCCTTCACGCCCATCTGCTCCAGCTCCTGTGTAATGGCGCCATAACTGGTATGGAAAACCGGATTCTTATTCAACCGGTAAGTAACATTTAGGATCACGAACTGATTGCGGATTTGGTTATCGCGAAAGCGTGTTCAAGCGACAAT
>JAGIAP010000466.1:3774-4049 GCA_017744805.1 Chitinophagaceae bacterium
CGGAATTGTCGCTTGAACACGCTTTCGCGATAACCAAATCCGCAATCGTTATTGGAAAAGACCACCACCTTTTTGTCATTGACGTGAAATGCCTCCAGCTCTTCAAATACATCTTTAATTTCAACGCCGTAAGCCCCGATATTCTGCATGGGGCTTGCGCCCACATTGCCGGGGATGAGGGAAAGATTTTCCAGTCCGGCCCAATCCCTTTCGATGGAATACTGTACAAAACGATGCCAGTTCTCCCCGGCGCCAGCTTTCACATAGTAATGATC
>JAGIAP010000467.1 GCA_017744805.1 Chitinophagaceae bacterium
CAATAACAGGGCTTGCGTATTGCCGGCTTTCAGTTTTACATGGTCATTGGTAATAGCTGCAAAGCCCGTATCTAGCAATTGCTGTTGAAATCCCGCCTGAATGGACACACCTTCTATGCTCACCGCAGTGATGCCATTGGCAGGAACCGTGATGGTGAAGCTGCTATCAGAAATAGGGGAAGCTGGTTGGGCCGTAAAGGATCTCAGGATAGGCTTCGCATTCCATGTCACGCGTTTGGGATCGATGGTCACCCGGGCAATCACAGGCCTGTCCGATTGATTGGTGAAGGCCAGCAGCAATTTGTTCCCTTTATGGGCAGCAATATAATTGAGCTCATTACTGGAGATATGCAACAACCGCGAAGGCATCCAGAGCTGTACATTGTTCTCTGTATAGAATTTCCCTTTTTGCGCACCGTACAATTTGTTCTGCAAATAAGCATACCCCTCGATATAGCCGGAAGGAAAATCTATTTGAGCATTGCTGCGGACGAATGCATCCGTTACCAGATAATCCAGCAGCATGCTTGCCATGGGAAGGATATGATTGTAATGAAAGGAATTCACACTTTGTTCCTTGTGCTCATGCAAGGGGAAATCCAGTTTTTCATAAGCGGTGGTCCTTTCTGTATTGATATGATAACCGGGAAAATTCCTGTATCGCCCAATGATGGCCGCCCTGGCTACCTGTACCAGGAAGCTGTCCCGGGTATAGTAACCCAGTCGCAGCATCCATGGCGCATAATTGGCCATGAAGATCCCCCGATGACCGGTTGAAGTACCCGAGGATTCAGGCGTAAGGCCGATCTCAGACAAACGCCAGGCAGGCGCCTGCTCCTCCGGATAATACATTTGCTGATGCCCTTTGGAACGGAGGTACCAGTACATCGGCGCTTTCCCTCCCTTGTTGACGGTGATGGAACTATCGGGGATCCTGGGCGACATCCAGGTGAATTGAGTATAATTCCTCGCACCAGCATGCGCTGCATCGAGGTAGCGTTTATTGCCGGTGAGCTCATACAGTTGCAGGAACTCGATCCATCTCCCGGTGAACGTAGGCCAGAAAAAATAACCTGTTTGGAGGGGATCATTGAAATCGGTCTGTGGCTGATCGATCCGTTTGTGAGCATATTGATCGGCATCATGGGCAGCAGCCTGCAGGTAGCTTTTATCGCCCGTAGCCTGGTACAGCCACATGGAATTGATCCAGCTCTTTCCTTCTTCCTTATAATCCAAATTGCGCACACGGGTTGTATTGTATTCCCGTTTTGCCATTTCGAGGAAAAAGGGATTCTTCTTCCCGAATACTTCATAGAGTGCCAGCAATTCAGAGAGTGGTGCAATAGGCCCTTTCAGCTTTCTCGAAGGGCTTTGGATCTTCTGTGTACTGTCCAGCGCAAACAGGAATTTCTCTCTCGATAGCATGAACTCCATCAAAGGGTAGGCCCTTTTCTCGAACATGAGGCTGTCATCCCGCACCAGCGCCAGCTCCAGGGGATTGAGGCTGGATACATTCTTTACCGCCCCGGGCACATCGGTGGAATAGGCACAACCTTTCAGGCTATCGATGAACCAGGCGAAATGAGACAAAGAGTAATCCACGATATTGTCCAGCGCCGTATTCAGTGAAGCGATATCGTTCCTGCGGTAATCCCTGAACCCATAGATATCCCTTGCCAATAATTCATAGGCCTGATCGATGGGCCTGGGTATGGCAACGAGAAAAAAAGAAAACCGGAATTCTTTCCCTGCATCCATTTTGGACAGATACCCTCCAGGGATGGGCGCATAGATCTGTGGTTGCAATTGTTTTTGTTCATTCACCAATGCCACACCAAAGCGGCTATTGGTAAGGGTGGGCAATGGTTGAAAGGGTAATTCCTCCGGTGCAGCCAATACGCCGATGGTATTGCGTGCATCATTCACGAATGTGGCAGGCAGCGTGGCCATGAAGGCCGGTGTACAATAAGCAGCATCGGGGATCCGCTTCTCCTGCCAGATCAGGGGTTGCCAGATGGCGCTGGCCTGCTCAGGGGTAATGGCCGGTGCTCCTGTATAGCCCACACTGTAATAGCCCGGTTGAGATGGAATAAAGGAAAAATGTAAAGATGGGTACGGATCCTTTTTTATTAAAAGATAAGCGGTCAACACAAATTTATCAGAAGCAGGGAAGGAAAAGAAAACAGTGTCCTTGCTTTTCCTGGTTCCGGTAGCCGTTAGCAGGATCCTCTCTCCTGCATTGAAAATATTGGCGGTCCTCCATTCTGATTTACCGCGCAGGATCCGGTCGTCAAATCCATCACCTGCCATGGCGGCGCCGATCTTCTTTTGCTTGAAATCGTTCCTGCTGCTATCGGTCACTTTCCAGGTGAGCACATTGTATTCCACTTTTTTCAAACCGGCAGGTTTCAACGCCATACCGGGATCGGTGGCATTGTAAAGCACCGTGAAGGTTGGCGTAAAGCTGTAAGATCGTTTCCCGGTCTTGACCAGGATATCCTTACCATTAGCGGACATGCTTACCTGTGAGGCAGCCCGATCAACCTGCAAGGCAGCCATCAACAATAAAAAAAAATATAGTGTTGCTGGTCTTTTCATAGTGGTATCAATGCTTTATGCGGATCAGTATCCCACCATTGGCGGGAATGGAGAATTTCGTTTTGACGCCTGCCCGTAGTGGGATGGTCTCTTCCAGGAAACCATTGTCCCCTTCGGCATCCCTGATCAGCGTCGATCTTACGAGGGTTTTGCCGGCAAGGAATTTTGGATCCAGCTCAAACGTAGTGGCAGCCTCTTTTCCATTGATCACTGCGATATACCAATCCTTCCCTTTTCGCCGGGCGAAAGCAGCCAGCTCCCCGATCTCACTGCCTGGCAGCACCATGGTCTCATCCCAGGTAACAGGCAATGTTCTCAACAACGGGAGGATAGGTTTGTAAAGAGGATCGCTGAGCAGGGTAACGGGATTTTCCGCAACGCACTGAAAGGGTGAATTGAAAAGGTATAGCAACGCGAGTTGATGGGTATACGTGGTATTGGCCTTATTGGAAAAGAATGCAGGTGTATAATCCCCATGCCCCAGGATCAGCCTGGTGAAAGGCAAGGCTGCATTATGCCAGGCAGGGATCGGCTCATTCATGATATTGAGCTCCAGCCCCCGGATGCCTTCGCGGGTCATTTCATTGGGGAAAGAAACGCTTTCTCCGGTTGGCGCCTGGCAGCCATGGAAATTCACCATTAATCTTCGCTTTGCCGCCGCCGTTAGCAGGCCAGTCTCGAAATCGATAAATCCTTTTTCCTCGCTGTTCATGAAATCCGTTTTGAGGCCTGCAGCGCCACAGAAACGGATACTATCCAAAAACAGGTTGCGCTGAACAGTATCCAGGATATCTTTGGAATGTTTCCACACCCAGATGCCGATCTTCTTTTTTGCAGCATAGTCGCAAAGGGCTTTGAGCTCTTTCCATTTATCGCCCCATTTGGTTTCCCATCCTTCATCGATCAGGGAATACCTGAAATTCAGGCTGGCAGCAGCATCCACGAACCTTCTCTCTTCTGCCGGTTCCATATAGTTTTCCTTACGGGTGATCCAGCTCCAAACGGAAACACCGGGTTGGATCCAGCTCTGGTCCCTGAACAGCACCGGATCAGGGGCAGGGTTGAGGTTTTCGATCAGTTTATTATTCACCAGCTCCTGCAGGGAGTTGGCAAAAAGGATCACCCGCCAGGGCGATCGTATTTTTCCATGTACAGCAAAACCATTCTCTCCTTCCGTAAAATTTACCTGCACCGTATTCTTGCCAATGGCTTTGAGTCGCATGCCACTATATGCCCTGAGCGCCGCTTCGGAGATCACCATATATTTTTTCCCGGGCAATTCCAGCACCAGCGGCTTTCCCTGCACCGGCCCTTGTGATGATATCCCAGGTAACTGCTCCGGCCTAGTGCTGAGCCAGAGGCCAGCATAGGATTTTAGTTTCCAGTTATTATTCCTTTCGAAATACCAAACGCGTGAGTTAGCAGGTAATGTAAAAC
>JAGIAP010000468.1 GCA_017744805.1 Chitinophagaceae bacterium
CTACACAGTTTGAGCTTGAGGAAATAACCGGTTCCCTCAACAAATATTTCAAGGAAGAACTTGCTGTAGTGACCAGGAAGACATACTGAGCAGGCTGATCAGTTCATCATCAATACATTCACACTTCTTTGCAGGATATTGAAAGCGATCTCGCTCATCAGGTTTTCCTTGTCCAGCGTAGGATTCACTTCCGTTATCTCGAAGCAACAGACCTTCCGGTTCTGCATGAACTTACTGATGAGGTCTTCCGCTTCGCGTTCACGTAAGCCGTTGCTCACGGGAGTGCCGGTGCCTTTGGAAATGGAAGAGTCCAGGCTGTCTACATCGAAACTGATATAGATATCCGTGCAGTCGGAGAGATAGCGGATCACGCTGCGCACCACGTTCTCCGGGCCTTTACGGCGGACTTCGTTGGTGGAGATCACCTTCATGCCATGCCTGTCTATCAGGTGTTTTTCTTCTTTTTCAAAATCGCGGAGGGAGATGAACACCACATCTTCCGGTAATACTTTGGGTGCGATCTTCCCGATGGTCTTGAGTGCATTCCATTGTTTTTTCGTTTCCTCATCCAGCTCGTGAACGGCCATATCATCATTGTCTTCATTGATAGACAGGGCCAGGGGCATACCGTGAAGGTTACCCGAAGGAGTGGTATAGGGCGTATGCAGATCGGCGTGGGCATCTATCCAGATCACACCCAGGCGGGATTTGGGCTTGGCCATGCGGATACCCGCGATAGTGGCGCCTGCCATACTATGGTCTCCGCTGATCAGAACGGGGAAGAAATTGTTGCGGATGGTATCGCTAACGGCTTTGCTCACGCGCTCATACATGGTTACGATGCCTTTGATGCGTTTGGCGTAAGGGCTTTCGATAGGCTCGTATAACAATTTATTTTCAGTAGGTACTTTTTCAGAAGGGAAGTGGATGAAAAAATTACTCATGAAATCCAGGGCAGCGATCTTGATGGCATCGATACCTAAACTGGCTCCTCTTGTTCCTGCTCCAATTTCAGATGGTACTTCAATCAGCTTAATATTTTTCATAATAACATATTTATTACACAATCAGGTTGACTGGCTAAATCGGCGGAGATTCAGTAAATTGAGTGGAAGGGACGCTAGCCTGGAATATAATAGTTGACCGGCAGCAAGAGCTGGGCGAATGGAAGAATGACCTGGGGTTTCCTGGTGCTGGTTGACATGACGGTAGCGTAATAGAGCCTAAAGATAACAATGATTTGCTAAAAATAAACGAACAATTGTTAGCTGAATAGCCCTTCTCTATTATATTTGTGCTCCGTCCAACACCATACGATTTTCCTGAATTACAATCTTTTCAACGGGACGGGCCAAAAAAACAAAGCGATTACTATGCAGTTCCAATTATCAGAAGAGCAACTCATGATCCGTCAGGCTGCCCGTGATTTTGCGCAGCAAGAATGTTTACCCGGTGTTATCGAGCGGGATGAGCACCAAAAATTCCCCTATGATCAGGTTTACAAACTGGCAGAACTGGGTTTTATGGGAATGATGGTTGATCCTAAATATGGTGGTTCCGGCCTGGATACGGTGAGCTATGTTCTGGCGATGGAGGAGATCAGCAAGATCGACGCCAGCGTGAGTGTGTGCATGAGTGTGAACAATAGCCTGGTCAGTTGGGGCCTGGAGGCTTATGGTAATGAAGAACAAAAACAAAAATACCTGACACCCCTCGCACAGGGAAGGAAAGATGGAAAACTGTACATCGGCGCCTTCCTGCTGAGTGAGCCAGAAGCTGGCAGCGACGCCACTTCTCAACGTACCACTGCAGAGGACATGGGTGACCACTACCTGCTCAATGGTACCAAGAACTGGATCACCAACGGCTCTTCCGCCTCCGTATACCTGGTAATGGCGCAGACCGACGTTTCCAAAGGCAGCAAGGGCATCAACTGCTTCATTGTAGAAAAGAACTGGCCCGGCGTAGTAGTGGCCGCCAAAGAGAATAAACTCGGTATCCGCGGATCCGATACACATACCATCATGTTCAACGATGTAAAAGTTCCTAAAGAGAACCGCATCGGGGAAGATGGTTTCGGCTTCACCTTTGCTATGAAGACCCTCTCCGGAGGTCGCATCGGTATTGCTTCCCAGGCCCTGGGCATCGCCAGCGGCGCTTATGAGCTGAGCCTGAAATACGCCAAAGAAAGAAAAGCTTTCGGTAAGGGGATCATGCATCACCAGGCCATTCAGTTCAAGCTCGCGGATATGGCTACACGCATCGAAGCGGCCCGTTTGCTTTGTCTGCGTGCAGCATGGGACAAGGATCAACACAACGACTATGCCCTCAGCTCTTCCATGGCCAAGGTATTTGCCAGCGAAACAGCCATGTGGACCACCGTTGAAGCCGTTCAGATCCACGGCGGTTACGGCTATGTGAAAGAATATCATGTGGAGCGCCTTATGCGCGATGCCAAGATCACGCAGATCTATGAAGGCACTTCCGAAGTGCAGCGCATCGTTATCGGTCGTTCTATCCTGAAATAGAAAAATGTAAAACCATAATAATGGGCTGTTCTTCCCGGAGAACGGCCCATTTTCTTTTGCAGGCCGTCGGGCATACACCCAAACGGCAGGGCACCCTGGAAGAGCCAGCGTGCACTTTATCGGTTCGCACAAAATCCTCTAGCTTTGCCCCTTCAAATCATGATATATGGTGAACACGGAAGCGTATCAAAAGCTCAGATCAGAACTAGACCCCAAAGGCGTTACCCTGGTGGCCGTATCCAAGATCAAACCCGTATCTGATATCAAACAACTATATGATCTCGGTCAGCGTGATTTTGGAGAGAATTATGTGCAGGAGCTGGTGGAGAAACAACCGCAATTGCCGGCTGATATCCGTTGGCATTTCATCGGGCATTTGCAATCCAATAAAGTGAAATATATCGCGCCATTCGTTCACCTGATACATGGAGTGGATGGGCAAAAACTGCTGAAGGAGATCAACAAGCAGGCAGCTAAGGTGAACCGTGTGATCCCGGTGTTGTTGCAGGTGTATATCGCGAAGGAAGAAAGCAAATTTGGTTTGGATGCAGCTGAATTGGAGGAAGTGCTTACTTCTGCGGAAACGGCTTCGTTCAGGAATATCCGTATTGAAGGGTTGATGGGGATGGCATCTTTCACGGAGAATACGGAGGCAGTACGGGAAGAATTCAGCATATTGAAAGGGCTGGCCGACCGCTGGGCCGGCCATATCACAGAAAATATTCAATTGAGAACACTATCATTCGGAATGAGTGGGGATTATCCGCTTGCCATTGAGGAGGGCTCCAATATGGTGAGGATCGGAAGCCTGCTTTTCGGCGCACGGAATTGATAATCATCGGACAAAAAATTCCATTCAACCCCTTTTTAAGGTCAAACGTCGAATAAGTTGTGCCTGCTGACAGCCGGATATTACTTTTACTCCTGTAATTAAATAGTGTTTTTCATAGGTTATTGATTAATGGTAAGGAGCTGTTTCTACAGCTCTTTTTTGCTTTTGGGGACCAGCCGGTCCCGGCTTTGGTCAGCCCGCAGGGAATCAGTAAATTCGCGGCATAGCACTTAAAGCAAAGGCACAATGACAGAGACAATCAAAGAAGCAGAAAAGAGCCGGAATTTCCTGGAGGAGATCGTTGAAGAAGACCTGAAGTCAGGTAAATACACTTCCATCACTACCCGTTTTCCGCCGGAACCCAACGGTTACCTGCACATCGGGCATGCCAAGAGCATCTGCCTGAATTTCGGACTTGCCCTGAAATATGGTGGCAAAACAAATCTTCGATTTGATGATACCAATCCTGTTACCGAGGATACCGAGTATGTAGACAGTATCAAGGCAGACGTGCAATGGCTTGGATTCCAATGGGCCAATGAACTTTACGCATCCGATTATTTCGATAAATTTTACGAATTCGCTGTTCAGCTCATCAAGGCTGGCCTGGCATATGTAGACGATTCCACTGCGGAGGAGATCGCTGCCCAGAAA
>JAGIAP010000469.1 GCA_017744805.1 Chitinophagaceae bacterium
GGTGTGGAGTGATCGCAATCATCTGCATGGGCATGATTGTGAACCCGGCAGAAACGATAGTTCAGCAAATGGGCAGCAATGATGAAGATCACGGCAAAAGGAAGGATCCAGAATTGGTACCCATGCCATACCTGCTTGGCTATCAAAAGGATAATGCCTCCGGCAAAAAGGGCCCAGGGCATTAGGCTATGGTGATGCTTCTTGTAACCATGCCATAAAGAGTAGGATCCGATGGCAAATGCCAGGAAGATCATGAAATATTCAAAAGGCTCGTTCTCGATGATATTGATACCGAAAATGGGCAAACTTGTCAATAATAATGGTAAAATGGCGCAGTGAATAGCGCAAGCCAACGATGTGGCAACTCCCCAGGCGTCCCAGTTTATCCTGCTCATGGTGCAAAGATACAGGAGTGCAGGAATATTCTGCAACTTTGTTGCAAAAACTTTGTCAAAACCTGAAAAATGATGGTTATGGACCTATCGGGGCGTAACTTTGCCATCAGTAAGATCACCACTAACCGATAGAAATGAAGAAGAAGAAATTGTTTTTTTACCTGGGATTCTTTGCTTTACTCACTTTAGGCTTCTATTATGGCCTTACACAGGTGATACCCGGCTTCGGAAAAGTGAAGCTGCCTGTGCTCACTTATGTTCGACCATTTCACTTCCAGAACCAGGATGGAAAACAAGTAGATGA
The DNA here is from genome assembly GCA_017744805.1 of Chitinophagaceae bacterium. Classification (GTDB taxonomy): domain Bacteria; phylum Bacteroidota; class Bacteroidia; order Chitinophagales; family Chitinophagaceae; genus Pseudobacter. The sequence goes on from JAGIAP010000469.1 coordinate 700, forward strand.
ACGAGCCGTTCAGGGTAAAGTGTATGTAGCGGAATTCTTTTTCACTACCTGTAAAAGTATCTGCCCGATCATGAACAAGAACCTGATCCCGATCTATGAAGAATTCAAAGATGAAACCGGGTTCATGATCCTTTCGCATACCTGCGATCCTGAAACGGATAGTGCAGCAAGATTGAAAGTGTATGCGGATTCCCTCAATGTGAATACGGAAAGATGGATGTTTGTTACGGGTAGGAAAGATAGCTTGTACAATGCGGCCCGCAACAGTTACCTGCTGGATGATCCCAAGAACAACCTGGTTTCTATTGATGAGCAGTTTCTGCATACGCAGTTCTTTGCGCTGGTTGACAAAGCCGGCCAGGTACGCAAGATATACGATGGGCTGAAGAAAGAAGAGTTGGAGCAGTTGAAGAAAGATATCCACGAACTGCTGGCAGAACCTGTATCACAAGAACGTTTCAGCAACAATTTGTTCGGTAGCTGATAACAGCACCGGCTTTCAATATGGAAGAATTATGAGCACAAACAGATCACACGATTCAGAGATCGATCATATCCTCAAGCACAATCAGTTGAGCGTAACCGATAGTCGCAAGAAGATCCTGGAGCTTTTCCTGCAGGCCAATGGTGCCCTGGCGCATGGTGATATCGAAAAGAAAACGGGGGAGAAGTTCGACAGGGTAACGGTGTACCGTACACTACAAGCGTTCATGGAGAAGGGGATCATCCATACCATTCCTACGGCAGATAATGCCGTGCTCTATGCGCTTTGCAAAGACGATTGCACAGAAGGCCATCATCACGATAATCACGTTCATTTCGTTTGTAATCATTGTGGGAATACGATCTGCCTGGAGGAGGTGGTGGTGCCTGAAGTGAAGCTCCCCAAAGGATTTCAGCCTGCAGAAGTTCAAATGATCGTTTCTGGTATTTGTAGTGAATGCCACTGAAAGAATGAGAAATATCAATCTAACGTTATAGTATACATTGAAAATCAATAGCTCTTTAACCGCGTAGGTTGTAACTAAAAAATAAAGCCCCGATGTGGAAACAACGGGACTTTTGGTTAAGGCTCTGATTAGTAGCTAGTTTATGATGTCGGATGAATTTCTTCATCCTATCAATTGTAGATTTTGAATAACAAAGATAATTGTTAGAGCGAATAAATTGTATACCACTAACTGGGTATTTTTTTTTCGCCCATCAATTAACGTAATGATTCAAGTTCCTTCTTTACGAATTGCATCAGCTTTTGAATATGGTCGGGTGAAAAGTTGAACACGAGCCCGGCCGCCTCGTAAAGCTCCGGAAGTGTTCTGGTTCCTCCTAAACTCAGCGCTTTCATGTAGTTGTCCAATGCCGCTTCTTTATTTTCACGGAATTGCATCCAAAGACCGATAGCCCCGAGCTGCGCGATACCGTATTCAATGTAATATAAAGGTACTTCAAAAAGGTGCAACTGGCGCTGCCACCCGTAAGTTCTGTAATTTTCCAATCCTGAGAAATCGATCTCACCGGAGGAGAATTCCTGCAAGATCTCCATCCACCGGCTGGCCCTTTCTTCCAGGGTATGGTTGGGGTTCTCATATACCCAATGCTGGAACTTATCGATGGTAGCGATCCATGGGAAAATAGTGATCACCCTCTCCAATTGATGCTCTTTGGCCCTCAATAGGTCCTCTTTGTTGTCGAAAAACTCATCCCAGGCATCCATGGAGAACAACTCCATGCTCATGCTAGCCACTTCCGCGATCTCCATCGGATATTCCTTGAAAGCGCTCAACTTGAGTGGGTGCGCCAGGAAGGAATGAATGGCGTGACCCCCTTCGTGAACCATTGTTGTAACATCGCCCATTTGACCGGCAGCATTCATGAAAATGAAAGGAGCCCCGCTTTCTGCCAGTGGACAATTGTATCCACCCGGTGCTTTTCCTTTTCTGCTTTCCAGGTCAAAATGTTTCAAATCCTCCATTTTTCGCAAACAATCAGCGAAAAAAGGCCTCAAACGCTCGAAAACTGCCACAGATTTGTCCAAAAGCTCTTTGCCGGTTTTGAAGGGACTGAGGGGTATGATGCCTGCCGGTTCTGCTTCGGTATCCCAGGGGCGGAGGCTCTCCAGGCCCAGCTTTTCTTTCTTCTTCTTATTGATGGCATCCACCAGGGGAAGTACATGCAGTTTCACAGCTTCATGGAACTGGAAACAATCTTCCTTCGTATAATCAAAACGGCCTAATTCTTTGAATTTATAGTCGCGATAGTTCGAAAATCCGGCGTTTTTGGCCAATTTATCGCGTTTTTGCACCAAAGTGGAGAAAAGATCATTGAGTGCATCCTTGTCTTCCAACCTTCTTTTCTGAATGGAATGATAAACGGATTCGCGTAGGTTCCTGTCAGGATTTTCCAGGAATTTGGCAGCCTGCTGCAAAGTGAATTCCTGTCCATTCACAGAAACGGTCATTTTTCCTGAAATTACCCCGAATTGTTGCTGTAAAACGCCTAATTCCGACTGAATGGGGATGTTTTCTTCACGAAACAGGTCGATACTTTTTTTCACACCGCGGAGGTAAGTGAAGTATTCTTTGGGGTCCAGGTCCTTCGTAAAGGGGTTATCGATGAGTTTACGGTTGAGCAGATCGGCATAGGGTTGGATCTTGGGCTGGATCTCGGTCACGAAGAACACGAATGCTTCTTCCAGGGACTTGTTTTCGGTATCGCAGGTCATTTTGATCTGGCGCCAGCAAGCATCTTCACTGATCACGGCTTCCACTTCGCTCATATCTTCCAGCCATTTTTCCATATCTGCTGAAGAATTGATGGGTCTGTCCAGCAATTCTTTGAAATAGGGTTCCAATACTTCCCAGGTGGTTACGGTAAAATCAGCAGGAAGGTAATGACGGGGCATTTTGTGTATATCGGCACTGTAATGCATAGGAATAAATTATTGTATTAAAACTACAAACTCCAGGAGAATATGTTCCTGGAGTTTGCGTGCTTATTGAGCTATTAACATTATTTTTTCGTCTTTTTCTCTGCTTTTTCGTCCTTTTCGGTAGCAGAAGCGGCTTTTTTCTTAGGAGCGGCCTTTGGTTTTTCTTCTCCTTCAGATTCTTCTTTTTTAGCTTTAGGAGCAGCTTTTTTCTTAGGCTTTTCTTCTTTTGAGTCGCCTTCTTCTTCTTCAGCGGTAGCAGCTTTCTTTTTGGCTGCTTTGGGCTTTTCTTCTGTTTCGGCGGGTGCTTCTTCTTTCTTAGCCGCTTTCTTAGCAGGTTTTTCAGCTACTTCCTCAACGATTGCAGGTGTTTCTTCCCCCTGT
>JAGIAP010000046.1 GCA_017744805.1 Chitinophagaceae bacterium
AACATAAACAAAGACTGGTGCAATTGCTCACCAGGCACCAGTTGCCATTGATAGAAGATGATATCTATGGAGAAATGTATTTCGGCAGGCAGCGGCCTCGTACCTGCAAGTACTTCGATAAAGAAGGGATCGTGCTTTATTGCTCTTCCCTGTCCAAGTCTTTGGCGCCCGGATATAGGATCGGATGGATCATACCCGGAAAGTATATGGACAAGGTGGGGAGCATCAAAATGATGCATAGCATCAGTTGCGCCACCATCACCCAGCAGGCATTGGCGCATTTCCTGGGCATCGGCCGTTACGAATACCATCTCAGGAATCTCCGCAAGGCATTACATACCCAGTGCCTGCGATACACGCAGGCCATCATGCAATATTTTCCGGAAGAGACCCGGATATCCCGCCCACAGGGAGGCTTTGTGCTTTGGGTAGAGCTCAGCAGGCATATCAATACGTATGAGCTCTGGCTCGAAGCGATGAAGCACCAGATCTCCATCGCACCCGGCAGTATCTTTTCCAACAGCGCCAACTATTCACATTATATGAGGATAGGATATGGCAAACCATGGGACGACAAGGTAGACAAGGGCTTGAAGACCCTGGGCAACCTGGTCAGAAAAATGGGCTGATGCGAAGCGGGACCAATAATATTTACGGAAGGGGAAGGGAAGTATGGGATCACTCAAATTCATATTTCAAGAGATCGGCTGGATGGAGATTGAGGCCTTTGGCCAGTTCATAGATCGTGGAGATCTGAACATTGAACCGGCCATGCTCCATCTTGGAGATATTGCTGTCGTCCAGGTCACAATTCTGCGCCACCTCGCGCAGGCTTAGCCCCTTGTCCAGCCGGATTTTCTGGAGATGTGCACCGAACTGCTGCTTCAGCTTGGTGTAATCTTTCTTGGTTTTTGTTTTCTTTCTCATAGGCTTGATTGAACTGCTTTGATCGTTTAGCATATCCAAGGTGAATGAATTTTTAAAAAAAATTGCGGTAATATATTACCGTAATCTGAAATTTTATTTATATATTTGTTCTGATTTCACGATCTACATCACTCCCACAATTCTCTCTGTACAAAGCATCTAATCTGCTTTGATCCGATGTTCGGTGACTCAAGCCGCCTATGTGTGCGTTACTGGTCAACCGGAATTCTTTACTAAACTTTTCCCACAATGGATCAAATTCCAGCCTGGACGGGTTACCCGTTCCTGCCGAATCCTGCTTTGCTATTCCAGCGGTTTAGGGATGGCGATCAGAAAATTTTGAGAATGCTGTTCTATCATTTCTTTCCACCACTCTGTCTTTTTGCTGAAAGATTGACCGGAAACAAAGGATCAGCAAAGCAGATGGCGGAAAAGAGCCTCGAAAAATTGTGGGCCGAACGGTCTGGGATGAAGGATTGGGAGGCCGTCAAAATTTTTCTGTACTTAAATACGTATCGGACCTGTTCTCAGTTTATTAATGACCCACAAAATATTTCATATTCCGGTAAAAAAAATGGGATCAGGCCAGAATTATTGGAAGAGGAAGTATTGGCCATGATCGTGTATGCAGAAATCATGAGCAGTGTGGAGGAAATGCCCGGAGCCCCGGAATGGCTCTTCAACAAATTGACACCGCAGTTTGAAGGGCATATTCCCCCTGCTCATCCCAAAAATGGTGATGATCCACCAGGAGATGCCAACCATCCGCCATCTCCCATCTGATCCAACCCCAAGCCATATCCGAAAACAAAAATCGATCCCATTCTTATGCCTTCACCAGCCACTGAAATTGAAAAAAGGAAAGACCCGTATCAGGCCATTCGTGATTTCTGCCGGTCCTATCATCACCATGAAGTGCAGGAAATGCTCTGGGACTGGCTAGTGACAGCCCTCTCCAGAAGCAATAGCCTCTATGACGATGGAAAGGAAAGAGGAAGCTTATTCCTCCTCTATGAAAATATCACGCTATTGATTGCTGCTGCGTACACAGTACACCTCAAGCAACCTGCAGAACAAAATACCGCAACGCCCAAGGCCCAACCTAAAAATAAAAAGCCCAGGGCCAAACCCTGAGCTCAATGCTTTCTTTAAGGATAAGGTTTAATGTCAGTTAAGATCCCTGGTTAGTACGTTCCCTGCAGTCCTGCAGGGAATTTTTTCTCTTTTATCCATCAACTGGCTTAGACCTTATCCTATCCCATTCTCAGTGGCCTTGCGCCACCACCACCCTTACGCCCGCCAAACTGGTTGAACCCATACATGAAGCTCACCATGAAATAGCGGCGCAGGATCTGCGTATAACTATCAACGATATAGTTGTCGTACACCTGGCGATCCACATTGCTGTTCTGATTCAAAATATCCACCACCGATACTTTCAGCTCCCCATTCTTCTTTTTGAAGAAGGTCCAGGCAACGGATGCATCCCATAACGGGATCGACTGGTTGAACCCATCACTCCTGCCACTATTGATGCTATAATCGAAACTACTTTCTACCCGGATATCCTTGATCATATAACAGCCCAGGTCAAGGCTATAGTTCTGATTGAAATAACGGTTACGGGTGGCCTGCTGCACATTGAAGCTCGCATCATTATACGTGAACCTTCCACTGGCAGTCATATCGAACTTATCGTGCCAGTAGTTCATAGATAAGCTTTGTGAGGCCGTTCGGTTATTGTTGAAATTCGTTTTACCCTCCAGCAAACTCACATCCCTCGTATAACCCAGCCTGGTATTGGCCTGCAGGCTCATGGGGCTGCTCTTGCCGCTGACTGCTTTCTTCAACGGAATGGAAAAACTGGCGCCCAGGCTGGTGTTGAATCCTCCATTGATATTCTCCGGCCTGCTCAACTGCTTGCCACCACCCAACATGGTAATGCTGTTCACGATCTTGTTCTGGGAAAAACCAGCCGAAGCATCCACACTGTAATACATATAAGTATTGGGATTGGTCTTGTTGAAACTAAGATTGATATCATGGCTGAATTCCTGCTTCAGGTTGGGGTTGCCCTCGCGTACATAGAGCTGGTTGCTCTCATCCCGCACATCCTGTAACTGGCGGATATCGGGCGTTCTGGTATTACCGCGATAACCAAAGCGGATCGAGCTCTGGCGATTGACCTGGTAATTGTAGCTGGCATTGGGCGCAAAGTTCACGAATTTCTGTACGGTAAGACTGTCCTTTCCGAACAGTTCCCTGAAACTCATATTCTGAAGTGTGGTGAACTGGATGGTACCGCCCAATTGCAGGTCGCCCTTTGCCAACTGGTACCGGAGATTGGTCCCGAACTTATGATGTTGGTTCCTGTTCTCGAAATAATTGGTCTGGCCTATGTTCACACTGTCGTATGCCCTGGTAGATTCCCGGTAATCCATTACATCCACATCGCTGGTATTATGCTCATTGGTATACGCGTAATTGAATTCCCAGAGCAGTTTATCGGTCAGCGATTCAGTGATGGAGGTATTGATGGTATTATTGAAGCTACGTGTTTTGCCGAAGTTCTTCTGCCGCTGGTGAGTAAAATTGGATGTATCACCGGTGGGCGTAAAGAAATAGTAAGGCGTTTCATTCGTTCCATTATTATCGGAATTGTTCAGGGAGGATTGCCACCCGATAGTAAGCGTTCTTCCTTTCTTTTTGAAGCGATGGCGGAAGGTGACATTATTGCCGAAGTTCAATCCATCCTGTTCTGATTGCCTGGTACTTTGACGGAAGATGGCATCATATGCCTGGGCTTTGGTGATGGAGCGTGTACGGGAAGAGTCCATACTGTTACTGCTCGAAGTTCTGAAACCCAGGCTGGGAGCTACATTGATGCTATTCATGCTATCGATCTTCCATTCGAGCCGCATATTGATACTATGGTTCAGGTTCTCTGAACTGGAGTTGGTAGCAGAATTCGCCACAGCGGAACTGTCGTTTGCATAGAACGATTGTTGCTGACGCTGGCTTTGGGTCTTTGAGTTGGAGCCATTCAGCGAGTAGGATCCGGTAAGCGACACCTTCTTACCCCAGTCGTTGGAGAAGTTGATACCACCTCCGTAAATATTGGTATTGCCGGCCCCGCCTCTTCCACCGCCACGACCTCCGTTGATCCCACTGACAACCATTCCGCTCATGCCTTTTCCGCCGCCTCCGCGGCCGCCGCCCATGCCCATATTCATCATACCACCCATACCCATGCGGTTGGTATTGGAAGCATTGCCCACCAGGGAAACGCGGAAATCATTATTGAACCTGTTCAGGAAGAAACTGCCTTCATACAGGTCTTCATTACCCAAACCTGCTGCGGCCCTTCCGAATGTTCCTTTGCGCCTGTCTTTTTTCAGTTTGATATTGATGGTGCGCTGGCGGCTGCCATCATCTATCTTATTGAATTTGGCCTGCTCGCTCATATCATCGTAGAGCTGCACGCTTTCTACCATATCGGCTGTGAGGTTGCGAGTGGCCATCCTGGGATCATTCCCGAAGAATTCCTTTCCATCCACATATATTTTCGGGATATCCTTTCCCTGGGATGTGATATTGCCATCGCGGTCTACTTCCATCCCCGGGATCCGTTTCAGCAGGTCTTCAACAGTGGCGTTGGGCCTGGTTTTGATGGCACTGGCCCTGAACTCCGTGGTATCACCCTTGATCTGGATAGGTGGTGCCCGAACTACCACAGCGGCCAGCATGGACGTATCCGTTTCCATCATGATATCACCCAGTTCAATGAGTGGCCGGGATGCTGAAAATTGGATAGTGCGGAAAATATCTTTGTAACCGGTGAAGGTGAGATTGAGCAGGTAAACGCCCGCAGGGATATTCTTTATTTCAAATTTTCCTTCTTTATCGCTGACGGTGAAACCGATCATGCTGGAGTCTATGGAGTTCAGCAAAGTGGCTGTAGCGGAAGGAAGGACCAGGTTATTCTGCTTATCGAGAACTTTTCCTTTGACGGAGCCAACGGGCTTTTGAGCATAGAGGGAAATTCCAATACAGCAAGCGATCAGGAGCAGTACAATTCGGGTCATGGCCAGATTATGTAGTTTGGTATGTCGGGATAACGGCAGTTTTGACGGCATCATCCTGCGAAAACCAGCAATGAAAAGCGCGAATTTAGAAATCTATAACAATTCAGCTTATCAGGATGCTGTTAAAGTTGAATGAATTCTTATGCGGAAAGCGGCGCTGAATGGCTATTTCAGCCCTTCAACGCCGCCTTACTTATCTTGAGCCCAACTTATCAGGATCACTAACAATGATGAACATGCGCTATTGCTTCGGAGGCGCCTGCTTCACTGCCTGCCTTGCCAGCAGTACCCATTTCTTATGTTGCTTTTGCCAAACGGTCATAACAGTGAGCGCTACGGTACCCGGCTTGCCGTTATCATTGGTAGTGGCACTGAGCTTATGTCGAACGATGGCTGTTTCTCCCGAAACGATGATGGTCTGATCGGTAAGGTCGATGGTCACAAAGTCAGACTTACCGCTGGTTAGCGCGGTAACGAACGCTTTCTTGTCTTCCACATTTCCACCTGAATGACCATAGGTCAGTTGATCGGCAGCGATGTCTTCCAACGCTTTTTTATCTCCATCCACCATGGCCTTACGGAGTGTTTCAACTGCAGTGGCCACTGCTTTTTCTTCTTTGCTTTGTGCCATGATCACATTCACGAAAATGGTGAGAACGAATAAGGACGCAATGAATTTCTTGTACATAATGCTTACTATTCCTGGTGAACAATAGGCCTAAAATACATCATTGCTTATAACCAAGCAACCGCAGGGCATTGAGCACCACCAGCAAAGTGCTGCCTTCATGAAAGGCCACAGCCGGCCCGATATTGGCGATGCCGGTGATGGCCAGTGGGATCAGAATGGCCACCATGCCCAAACTGAGGAAGAGGTTCTGCCGGATGATCCGCTTCCCGGCCCTGCTCAGTCCGATCGCAAATGGAAGATTGCCCAGGTTATCGGCCATCAGGGCGATATCTGCTGCTTCGAGCGCCACATCACTGCCGGCTGCGCCCATGGCGATGCCTACTGTGCTGCGCGCCATCGCTGGCGCATCGTTCACCCCATCACCGATCATGGCCAGCTTGTTCTCTTCCTTCCTGATCTGTTCAATGGCAGCCACTTTCTCTTCGGGTAAGAGATCGCCTTTGGCGGTATCGATCCCCACCTGTGCAGCCACGGCATTGGCTACACGCTGGTTATCGCCTGTGAGCATCACCATCTTGCGGATGCCGATGGCGCGCAGCTCCCGGATCACGGCAGCGGATTCTGTACGGGGTGTATCCATCACGCCGAGGATACCGGCAAACTGTTCGCCCCTGCGAACGATCATGGTGGTATTGCCTGCCTCCTGTAAAACGATCACCTGTTGCAGGATATGTTGAGGCAATGCAGGCGCATTGCCCTCTTTGAATAATTCATCATTCCCGATCAGTACGGCGCTGCCCTGCCAGTTGGCCTGGATACCTTTACCGGCCACAGCTTTCAGCCCGGTAGCTTCAGGGATCTCCACCGCACCCAGCTTTTCGAGGCCCCCGTTGACGATCGCTGCCGCGATCGGATGATCACTCAATCTTTCCACGGCCACCGCCATCATCAGCAACTCATTTTCGGTTGTTCCTTCCAAAGGCACAACAGCATTCAGTTTGGGCTTTCCTTCCGTGAGCGTTCCTGTTTTATCGAATGCCAGGGCAGTGAGCATTCCCAGCTCTTCCAGTGGCCTACCGCCTTTCACCAACACGCCCTGCCTGGCCGCACGCGCTACCCCACTGAGCACGGCACTGGGCGTGGAGATGGCCAATGCACAAGGGCTCGCTGCTACCAATACGGCCATGGAACGATAAAAACTCTGACTGAACGTTTCATCGATCACCAGGTAGGCAAACATCAGCAGGATCACCAATGCCAGCACAGCCGGCACATAGTATCGCTCGATCTTCTTCGTGAATTGTTGGGTAGGCGATTGTTGTTGCTCCGCTTCGCGCACCATTTTCATCACGCGCGACAATGTGGAGTCCTTCGCTTCCTTCGTTACCCGTATTTCCAATGAGCCCGCACCATTGATAGTGCCGGCAAACACTTTGTATTCTGCCCCGATCTTCTTTTCATCTTCATTCTCCATGCCAGCTGGCAAGGGTGATTTATCAACGGGAATGCTTTCTCCCGTGATCGGCGCCTGGTTCACAGAACTGTTGCCCTGCACCACGTAGCCATCGGCCGGGATCTTGCTGTTGGGGCGGATGATCACAATATCCCCGGCCCTCAAACTGCTCACTTCCACTTCCTGTACCACCCCATCCTTCCTTATTGTTGCCGTGGTAGGGGCCAGCCCCGCCAGGGCCTCTATCGATTTACGGGCCTTGTCCATGCTCAATGCTTCCAGTGCATGCCCCAGGCTGAACAGGAAGAGCAACAATGCCCCTTCCGGCCATTTGCCCAGGAAGGCGGCACCGGCAGCAGCCACCAGCATCAGGAAATCCACTTCGAATATGCCTCTCCGTATGGACCCGATGGCTTCCTTCAAAGTATAGTAACCGCCGAAAAAATATACTGCTATGAAGGCTGCCAACGGCAACCAGGCCGGACCGATCGCGAATTTCTCAAAGAGGTAGCCAAGGCCCAGCAATACACCACCCGTAAGCGAAAAGATCAGGTCACTGCGGCGGCCGAAAATACCGCCATGCTCATGAGCTCCGGTTCCCTGGTGATCATGGTCCTCATGATCATGTTGGGGATGGTCGTGATTTCCTTCTTTCATGGGACAATGATTTTATCGTTAATGAGAATGACCGCCTTCCTCTCCGCTGTTCTTCCATTTGCTCAGCAGATCGTATGCTCCTTTGAAGACGATGGGTGTTGTTTTGATATCGATCCCCTGTGGCAGCATCACAGCCACATAACCCAGTTCCGAAACGCCGGTCTGTACTTCTACCGCTTTGTAATGAAGATGGGGCGCACCGGCTTCTCCTGTCTTCGCATGTTCGTCCCCTTCTTCCTTAATAAAGATATAGTTCTTTCCTTCATAGTTCACCACAGCGGGCTCGGGCAAGGAAGGCTGCTGCTCATTTTTGGTCTCCACAAAGGCAGTGAGGTACATGCCCGGCAGCAACTCACGGTCTTCCTTATCCAGGTGACAGTGGATACGAACAGTGCGGTCGGCGCTGATCTCACGACCGATCAGGTATACGGTGGCCATTCTCTCTTTCAGTTCATTGGCGAGGATGAAGCGCACTTTCTGTCCGATCTTCAGTTTGGGTACATCGCGCTCAAACACGGTGAGCTCGGCATGCAGGTGCTCCGTATCTACTATTTCGAACATCACATCGGTAGGGTTCACATATTTTCCCAGGTTCACATTCACTTCGGTTACATAGCCGGAAATAGGCGCATATACATTGATGGTAGGTTGTATCTGCCCTTTCTCCAGTTTTGCCAGGTCTATGCGGACCAGTTGCAGCCTCGCTTTGAGGCCAGCCAATTTTGCCTGCATGCTGCGGTAATTGGCTTTGGCCTGCTCATAGGTTTTCTTTGCATTGATATTTTCTTTCATAAGCTCTTCCTGCCTTTCATATTCTGCTTTGAGGAAATCCAACTGGCTTTCGCTTTCCAGGTAGTCCTGCTGTAATTGCAGGTAGGCAGGATCTTCCAGGGTGGCTATCAGTTGTCCTTTAGTAACATGCTTTCCCTGCAGGAGATCGGAGGAACGAAGGAAACCGCCCATGGGCGCAGACACGCTGAGCATCTGTTGCGGCGGCACATCCAGCGTACCATTCACTTTGATGGTACCGCTGAGGGTTCGAACGCTCACGAGGCCTGTCTCGATACCGATCCCCCTTGCCTGGTCCGGTGTAAGCTCGATGGACCCTTCTTCTTCATGATCGTGGTGTTCCTCTTTGGTGCTGTCAGTCTTTTCAGTGGCTTGCTTATCCGTTGCCCTGCCATCGCCACAGGCTTCAACGCCCAGCAGCAGTACAGCAAATCCGGCAGCTTTGAGATAATTGATGATATTATTATTGAAGATCATTGTTCAGATTATTTGGTGGGTTGGAAGTATTCGAGGGTTACGATGGCAATGTTCAGATCACGGATGGCCAGGAGATAATCCATGCGGATCTCACTGGCAGTCTGCAGCGCCTGGAGGTATTCAACATAGCTGACCTCCCCCGCCTGAAAGGCGCGCTGCGCCTGGGTCAGGATCAGTTCGGCATTGGGCATAGCATTGCCTTCGTAGTACTGAACATTCCTCTTTTCCTTTTCGTATTGTTGGATGGCTTCATGGAATTGCCCGTTCAGGTTATTTCGAGCCAGGTCCAGGTTGCTCTCGGCGATCTGTTGATCCACTTTGGCAGCCCTGATGCGTGAAGTATATGGCTTGTTGAAAAGGGGGAAGCTAACGGACGCCTGTACACCGTGGAATCGCTTACCGAAATCATAGAATTTCTCAGCCCCATCCACATTCTGGAATCCGTAAATGGTCTGGTTGAAATAACCAACCGAGAAATCAGGACCGGCCTTCGCTTTTTCTACCCGCACCATTTGTTCATTCACCTTGATCTCCTGCTGTAAGTAGGCCGTGAGCGGATGATCAGCGGGAAGCCCGGCTGCCGGCTGAATGGCTGAGCCATCCAGTTTGGTGATATTCTCTGCAGCGATGCGGACCGCTTCCTTACTGTTCAGCCATCTTTGCAAAGTAGTTTGCGCGATCTCGATATCTGCTTCATTGCGTTGTATCTGGTTAGTGTTCTCGTTCAGCCTCGTTTGCGCCGTGCTTTGTTCCAGCATCCTGGTCTCTCCTGTTCTGTAGCGCGCTTCCGCGGCTTTCAGGAAATTCCGGAACAAGGTGTCCTGCCTTTGCAGGAGGTATTTCACGGATTGCAACCAGGCAAGCTGGTACCAGGCAGTCTTCACCTGCAATACCAATTCCTGTTTGGTGACGGCCAGGTTGAGCTCACTGCTTTTGATACGCGCATCGGCCAGTTGCTTCTGTTTACCGAAGAGGCCTGGATTGGGGATCTCCTGTGTGAGGGAGAGATGATTATCCCATTTCGCGGTATTGGCCTGCCCGTATTGCACGCCCAGTGCGGTTTTTCCGAGCTCGGTGCTCGTGCCTCGCAACATTTTCTCTTTGTCGATCATCAGTTTGGATGATTGCATGGAAGGATGTTGTTTGATGGCCATTTCCACCGCCTGTTGCAAAGTGAGCGGTGCAGACGACTGGGCCTTCACATTCATCACCGGCCCCAGCAATAGCAGCGCTATCACGGCAGTGGGCATTGTATTCTTCTTTCCTCCTTTTCCTATTTTCTCGAAAATGATATAGAGACAAGGCAATACCAGCAATGTCAGCAGCGTGGCCGTTACCAGGCCACCGATCACCACCGTTGCCAGTGGGCGCTGCACTTCTGCACCGCTTCCACCAGACAATGCCATGGGGATGAAGCCAAGGCTTGCCACGGTAGCTGTCATGATCACGGGGCGAAGGCGTATGCGCGTTCCCGTAAGTACGATATCTGTCAGGTTTTCCATACCTTCTTTTTTTAACCGGTTAAATTCTGCGATCAATACGATACCATTCAATACAGCCACGCCAAACAAGGCGATAAAGCCCACGCCGGCAGAGATACTGAAAGGCATTCCCCGCAACCAGAGCGCAATGATGCCTCCAATGGCAGAAAGCGGAATGGCGGTGAAAATGAGCAACCCGTATTTCAATGAACCGAATGCGAAATAAAGCAGCAACAGTATCAGCAGTAGGGCAACAGGTACCGCTATGCTAAGCCGGGCACGCGCTTCCTGCAGGTTCTCGAAAGTGCCGCCATAAGCAGCATAGTAACCCGGGGCGAATTTGACCTCTTTCTCAATCCGCTGCTGTATATCCTTTACTACGGTAGATACATCTTTACCACGCACGTTGAACCCTACCATTACACGCCTGCGTGCATCTTCCCGTTGGATCTGGTTGGGGCCCGTGCGGATCTCCACTTCGGCCAGTTGTTCCAGTGGTATCTGGTTGCCATTGGGAGCAGTCACATAGAGCGTGCGCAAGTCCTCTACAGTCTGGCGGTTCGATTTATCCAATCTCACAACCAGGTCGAAGCGGCGTTCATTTTCGAATACCTGTCCGGCGGCATCACCGGCAAACCCGGCGCGGATCACCTGGTTCACCGTTTCGATATTGAGCCCGAACTGTGCGATCTTATCGCGTTTGAATTTCACCAGCACCTGCGGCAGGCCCGTTGCCTGCTCCACATATACATCCACCGCTCCATCGATAGTGCGGGCGATGGCCCCTACCCGGCGTGCATAATCGGCCAACTGGTCCAGGTCCTCACCAAATATCTTCACCACCACATCCTGCCTGGCGCCGGACATCAGTTCATTGAATCGCATCTGTATCGGTTGTTGGAAACCGTAAGTGACACCGGGGATATTCTTTTCCAATTCTTTTTGCATCAGCTCTGCCAGCTCTTCCCGGGAGTCTGCCGAGGTCCATTCCTTCTTATCTTTCAGCACAACTATCATATCGCAGAGCTCAACAGGCATGGGGTCGGTGGGGATCTCGCTGGACCCGATCTTTCCCACCACTTCCTTCACTTCCGGGAATTTCTTCAACAGCACTTCTGCGGACCGTTGGGTAGCATCCACTGTTTTGCTCAGGCTACTGCCCGTGAGCACGCGGGTCTCCACGGCAAAATCGCCTTCACCCAATGTAGGGATGAACTCCGATCCCATGGATGAGAAGATCCAGAGGCTGACAGCCAGCAACACTATCGCCGCGCCGATCACCAATGCCCTCGCTTTGAGGGTGGCCTTCAATACGGGCTCGTATATACGCTGCAGCCCGCCAATGATCCGGTCAGACAATGTTCGTTTATGGGATATCTTCTTGCTAAGGAAGAGCGAGCTCATCATCGGCACATACGTGAGCGAAAGGATCAACGCCCCGATGATGGCAAAGGAAACGGTTTGCGCCATGGGGCGGAACATTTTTCCTTCGATGCCGGTAAGCGAAAGTATCGGCAGGTATACGATGAGGATGATGACCTGCCCGAAAGCTGCGGCATTCATCATCTTCTTGGCGGCATTGCCCACTTCCATGTCCATCGATTCCTGGTCCAGTTGTTTTCGTTTACTGAGCCCTAACTGATGGATGGTGGCTTCCACGATGATGACGGCACCATCCACGATCAATCCGAAATCGATGGCGCCCAGGCTCATGAGGTTGCCGCTCACGCCGAAGAGGTTCATCATCGAAACAGCAAAGAGCATGGCCAGCGGGATCACGGAAGCTACGATCAGGCCTCCCCGTAAGTTGCCCAGCAACACTACCAGCACAAAGATCACGATGAGCGCCCCTTCTATCAGGTTGGTGGACACTGTTTTGATGGCGCTGTTCACCAGTTTGGTGCGATCCAGGAAAGGCTCTATCACTACGCCTTCGGGAAGTGTCTTCTCTATTTGTGCCATCCTTTCCTTTACCCGCTTGATCACGGCTGAAGAGTTCTCCCCTTTGAGCATCATCACGATGGCGCCGGTGACCTCACCTTCATTATTACGCGTCATGGCGCCATAGCGGATGGCCGATCCTACCTGCACTGTACCGATATTCCTGATCAGCACCGGCACATTACCGGAAGTATTCTTCACTACGATATTACCAATATCTTCCATGCTGCCGATCAGTCCTACACTGCGGACGAACCAGGCATTGGGGTTTTTATCGATATAGGCCCCGCCGGTATTCTGGTTATTCTTTGCGAGCGCATCAAACACTTCAGCGATGCTGATATTCATACTGCGCAGCTTCTCGGGATCGAGGGCCACTTCATACTGTTTGAGATAGCCTCCGAAACTGGCCACATCGGCCACACCTTCCACGCCCAGCATCTGCCGGCGTACGATCCAGTCCTGGATAGTGCGGAGCTCCATGGCGGAGTATTTGTTCTCGTACCCTTTCTTCGTATGTACTACGTATTGAAAGATCTCCCCGAGGCCGGTGGTGAGGGGCGCCAGTTCCGGCAGTCCCATCCCGGCGGGGATCTTTTCGTTAACACTCGTTAGTCTTTCGTTCACCTGCTGGCGTGCCCAGTAGATGTCGATATCCTCTTTGAAAACGATGGTGACCACACTCAACCCAAAGCGGGAAAAAGACCTGATCTCTTCGATGCCGGGAATGGTGGCCATGGTCTGTTCAACGGGAAATGTAACGAAGCGTTCGATATCCTCCGCTCCGTTGGAGGGTGATACGGTGATCACCTGTACCTGGTTATTGGTGATATCCGGTACGGCATCGATGGGGAGCCGGGTAAAGGAATAAATCCCCCAGCCTACCAGCATCAATGTAAATATGGCTACGATCAGCTTATTGCTGATGGAGAACTGAATGATCCGGTTAAGCATATTTTAATCTTCAGTAGGTAGAAAGAAATTAAATGTTCAGGCGTCCAACATCCCTGACGATATTGGCCAAATGAGAAATAATAAGGAGATAAAGGGGATTATACCAACTGAGGCGGTTGCCAGATGGGGATGGAAACTTCCAGCACAGCAGCCGTATAGGGAGAAGCGTTAGGAGCTGTGAATGGGTCCATGGGGATGATCAGTTCCTGCACCTGATGGGTAATGGAGATGGTGGCGCAGCAGGAGCAATGACAGAATGGAGAACAATATTCACCATGTTCATGCTCATCGGACTGTTGAATAGCACTTGACTGGTGGTCGGCAGGGCCGGGAGTATCCGCGCAGGGAACAAATCCCAGCAGGATCACCAGCATTGCAACGATATATCCGATCAGGCGCATATGGCAAATGTAATTTGAACCGGTGGCATTTTTGTTATAGCCACTCCACTAAAATATACATGCTGTTGCAATTCCTCAAATTTGTTTG
Source organism: Chitinophagaceae bacterium (assembly GCA_017744805.1). Classification (GTDB taxonomy): domain Bacteria; phylum Bacteroidota; class Bacteroidia; order Chitinophagales; family Chitinophagaceae; genus Pseudobacter. The sequence continues at coordinate 13,885 of JAGIAP010000046.1, forward strand.
AACAAACGCCGGGTTTCCCCTGTTTAGCAGGTTGATCAGGTTTACGAACAGGTTTCAGGGAAGGATAAATTCACATATGAGTTTACCGGTAATCCAGAAAAAATGTGCCAGATGTTATGACTTCAATACCTTTGCCGGGATATAACCCCCTGATAAACCTGAAGCTACCTGCGTACAAACGCGCATCGGCCCTCCCCATCCGAAGCAGCGGTACCTGAACGTCTTTCTTTTGTTTACGTAATAGATAAATGCGCTTTATGAACAAGTTGAATGCCTTGGCTCAACACAAATGGAAAGTTATAATTCTGTCTTTTCTTGTCTTACCGCATTGGCTGCAGGCCCAACAGCCCACCAATGACAGTCTCTTACAGGAGGCCACACTCGAAAACGTGGTCCGTTATGCCATCAAGAATCAACCAGCCGTTCAGAAGGCGCTCATCAATGAGGCCATCACTGAAACCACCATCAAGGGAAAACTGGCCGACTGGTACCCTCAACTGAATGCTGCCTATAACCTGCAGCATAACTTTAAGGTACAAACGGCGGTTATCGGTGGTAACCCGGTAAAACTGGGTGTGGACAATACCTCCGCCGTTCAGTTCACCGCCACCCAGAATATCTTCAACCGGGATGCCCTCCTGGCCAGCCAAACTGCCGGGGATGTCCGCAAATATGCAAAGCAGAATACGGGCGCCAGCAAGATAGATGTGGCAGTGGCCGCATCCAAGGCCTTCTATGATGTGCTCACCACCAAACAGCAGATCAGGACCACCGGCGAAGATATCAACCGCCTGGAAAGAAGCCTCAGGGACGCCACTTATCAGTATCAGGCAGGTGTAACCGATAAAACGGATTACAAACGAGCTACCATCGCACTCAACAATGCCAAAGCATTGCTGAAAACCAATGAAGAGCTCCTCAAAGCCAAGATCGAATACCTGAAGGCAGTAATGGGCTATCCTGCCCCCGCTCCGCTCGATATCAAATACGATACCCTCGAAATGGAGAACCAGATCGTACTGGATACCCTGCAGGCCACCAACTATGCCAGCCGCATCGAGTACCAGTTGCTGGAAACCAACCTGAAACTACAACAGGCCAATCTCAAATACAATAAATGGAGCTTCATCCCCAATGTATCCGCCAATGGCGCTTACAATCTCAATTTCCAGAACGATAAGTTCAGCAAGCTCTACAATACCAATTACCCCAATGCCTTCGCCAACCTGACGGTATCAGTGCCCATTTTCCAGGGAGGAAAAAGGATCCAGAATATCCGCAATGCAGAACTGCAGATCAACCTGATCGAAGCGGATATGCGCGACCTCCGCAATAGCATCAATGCCGAATATGCGCAGGCGCTGGCCAGCTACAAAGCGAGCCTCGCTTCCTACCTGGCTTTGAAAGAGAACCTGGACCTGGCGCAGGAAGTATATGATGTGATCAACCTTCAGTACAGAAGCGGCGTGAAAACTTACCTGGAAGTGATCACTTCCGAAACCGATCTCCGCACGGCGCGCATCAACTATTACAATGCCTTGTACCAGTTGCTGTCTGCCAAAATAGACGTACAAAAAGCGTTGGGACAATTCAATTACTAAGACGATACAAACCATACAAACACAAACACACACTTTTCTATATGTTGATCCGACAAATTCAGCAATACACAGGAATCGGAGCGCTGGTAGTGCTGGCCGCATGTGGCGGAAAGAACCAGCAGCAACAGGGCGGTATGCCTCAGGCACAGGCCGTACCCGTAACCACATTCCAGGTAGAAGCTTCCAATGCCAGCTATGGCGATCTCTATCCCGCAACGGTTACAGCACTGGAACAATCAGAGATCCGTCCACAGGTGAATGGCTATGTAACAGGCATTTTCTTTAAAGATGGGGCCCGCGTAAGCAAGGGACAGAAATTGTACTCCATCGACCAGCAGGCTTATGAGGCCACCTACAACCAGGCACAGGCCACCCTCGCCGTGCAGGAAGCCAACCTGGTAAAGGCGCAAAAAGATGCAGACCGTTACCATGAGCTGGACAAACACGATGCCATCGCCAAGCAGGTGGTGGACAATGCCGACGCCGCACTCGAAGCAGCTAAAAGACAGGTAGAAGCAGCCCGGGCCAATGTTCGCGCTGTTCAGACCAATGTAAGATACACCACCCTCACCGCGCCCTTTACCGGTACTATCGGTATCAGCCAGGTGAAAGTGGGAACCCCTGTTTATGCAGGACAGACCATTCTCAATACCATTTCATCCAACGATCCCATTGCCGTTGACATTCCCGTTGACCAGCGCGAGATCTACCAGTTCACCAAAATGCAACAGGAAGGAACAAAAGCAGGTGACTCCACCTTCAGGCTGCAGTTCGGGGATGATACCTATCCCTTCAATGGAAAGATCAGCCTTATCGACCGCGCCGTGGACCCACAGACCGGTTCCATCAAGGTCAGGATCGTATTCCCCAATGCCAAGGATATGCTGAAACCCGGTATGAGCGGCACTTTGAGGGTACACCGCACCAGCTCCGAAGCCGTAGTGATCCCCAATAAAGCGATCACCGAGCAACTGGGAGAATTCTTCGTATACGTAGTGAACGGAGATAAAGTGAGCCAGACAAAAGTACTCACCGGTCAGGCCATCGGCCCCAACATCATTGTAAAGCAAGGCTTGAAACCCGGAGACGTGATCGTTGTTCAGGGTGTTCAGAACCTGCGTGAAGGCGCCCAGATCATGGTACAAAAAGATACCACCGCGCAGAAGAAACCATAAAGAATCGTCAATTGGAAACAAGGATCATACGACCTGAACAACAGGTCCATGATCCGGGAAAAATGAGAAAACAATGATAGCGGATACTTTTATAAAACGGCCAGTTACTGCCATCGTGATCTCGATCGTGATCGTGTTGGTGGGCCTTATCGCCCTCACCACCCTGCCGGTGGCGCAGTACCCCGATATCACGCCCCCGGCCGTGAGCGTAACAGGAACCTTTACCGGGTCGGATGCCGAAACGGTGGAACAGACCACCACCACTGCCATCGAAACGCAGATCAACGGTACTCCCGGCATGAGCTATATTTCCAGTAACAGTACCAGCGCCGGTCAGGCCAGTGTGAACGTTACTTTCGATATCGGTACCAATATCGATATCGCCGCCCTCGACGTACAGAACCGTGTGAGCGTAGCCGAACCTACCCTCCCCGATGTGGTGAAAAGATTGGGTGTGGTGGTGAGAAAACGTAACCCCAGTATCATGATGGTTATGTCGCTCTACTCACCTAATGGAACACACGATGCCACCTTCCTGGGCAATTACGCCAATATCTATGTGAAGGACGCCCTCCTCCGCGTAAAAGGAGTGGGTGATATCACCAGTATCGGTGACGACTTTGCGATGCGTATCTGGCTCAATCCGGAAAAGCTCGCCAACCTCAAGATAACCCCGGCAGAAGTAAGCGCCGCACTCACAGAGCAGAACCTGCAGGTGGCAGGTGGTACCATCGGTGGTAACCCCCAGCCCTCCGCGCAGACCTTCGAGTACAGCGTACTCACCAATAGCCGCCTCAACCGTGTGAACGACTTTGAGAATATCGTGGTAAGGGCCAATCCTACTTTAGGTACCATCGTATACCTGAAAGATATCGCCCGCGTGGAACTGGCTAAATTCAACTACGGCTTCAACGCCTTCGTGAATGGCAAACGCGCTGCCTTCATGCTGATCTACCAGGCCCCCGGCGCCAATGCCCTCGATACCTACGAAGGCATTACTAAAGCCATGAGCGAACTGAAGAAATCATTTCCGAAGGATGTGGATTTCATCTCGCCCTTCGAAACGGTTTCCGTAGTGAAAGTATCAATCAATGAGGTGATCCACACCCTGGTAGAAGCCCTGCTGCTGGTTACACTGGTAGTGTTCATCTTCCTGCAGAGCTGGCGCGCCACGCTGATCCCGATCCTCGCCATCCCGGTGAGTATCATCGGTACCTTCATCTTCTTCATACCCCTGGATTTCACCATCAATACCCTTACCCTCTTCGGTTTCGTACTGGCCATCGGTATCGTGGTGGATGACGCCATCGTAGTAGTGGAAGCGGTACAGCATTATATCGACCAGGAAAACCTATCGCCGAAAGAGGCCACCATGGCGGCGATGAAAGATATCTCCGCACCGGTGGTAGCCATCGCGCTGATCCTGGCCGCGGTATTCGTTCCCGTAGGGTTTGTGCCCGGTATCGTCGGACGATTGTACCAACAGTTCGCCATCACCATTGCGGTGTCCGTACTGCTCTCGGCATTCGTGGCCCTTTCGCTTACCCCCGCACTATGTATCCTTCTGCTGAAACATTCAAAAGGAGAGAACGAAAAGAAGAATATCCTCGAAAGGTTCTTTGCCGCCTTCAACCGCTGGTTCGATCGCGTGAGCACCAAATACACCCATGGTGTAGGAAGATGGATCAAGGGAACGCCCTATGTACTGGTGATGCTGGTATGTTTGTTCGTTGGACTTGTTTTCCTCTTCAAGAGCAAGCCTTCAGGCTTTATCCCAACGGAGGATGAAGGCCGTCTTTTCGTGACCTACGAAATGCCGGAAGCCACTTCTACCACACGCAGTATCGCCATGCTGGACACACTCATGAGCAGGCTCATGAAGATGCCACAGGTGAAAGCCGTGGGTGGTATCGCTGGTCTGAACGTGATCAGCTTCTCCAATAAATCGAACATGGGTACCATCTTCGTGAGCCTGAAAGACTGGGATCAACGGAAAAGCAAGCAGGACCATGTGCAGGGCGTGATCGGTCAGATCATGGGAAGTACCCGGGATCTGAAGGAGGCACGTGTACTGGCCATTGCACCACCAGCCATCCCCGGTCTGGGTCAGACCGCAGGTTTCACCTTTGAGTTACAACAGACCACCAGTACCGATAATATCAAACAGTTTGAAGCGGTAGCCCAGAAATTCCTCGGAGCCTTGTACCAGCGCCCCGAGATCGGTATGGCCTATACTTTCTTCAATACCAGAACACCCAGCTATAAAGTGAATGTGGACCGTGAGAAAGCCAAGAAGCTCGGCGTATCTGTAGCAGATGTGTATAGCACTATGAGCACCCTGCTGGGTAGCTCCTATGTGAACGACTTCAATATCTACGGAAGGAACTTCCGCGTGATGGCCCAGGCAGACAGTAGTTTCCGCGCCACGCTCACCAACCTGAACAGTTACTATGTGCGCAATAGCCAGGGCAATATGGTGCCCCTCAGCTCGCTGGTGACTACCCAGGTAGTGGAAGCGCCGGCCGTGATCTCGCACTACAATATCTATCGCTCTATCGAGATCAACGGTTCGCCCAAACCGGGATACTCTTCCGGACAGGCCATCCAGGCCCTCCAGGAAGTGGCCGCACAGGTATTGCCCGCCGGTTACGGATATGAGTTCTCCGGCCTTAGCCGTGAGGAGATCAAAGCAGGTAGCAGCACGGTTACCATCTTCATGATCTCGATCGTGTTCGTATTCCTCTTCCTCGCTGCCTTGTACGAGAGCTGGAGTGTTCCGTTCTCCGTACTGTTTGCAGTTCCGATCGGGGCCTTCGGTTCGATCCTTACCCTCACCTTCCTGCCCAATCTTACCAATAACGTATATGCGCAGATCGGTTTGATCACGCTGATCGGTCTTTCAGCAAAGAACGCGATCCTGATCGTGGAATTTGCCAAAGAGCGGGTAGACAGGGGAATGGATATCATCCACGCCACCCTGCAGGCAGTACAACTTCGTCTCCGTCCGATCATCATGACCTCTCTGGCCTTTATCTTGGGTGTACTGCCACTGGCCTTCTCCAGCGGTGCAGGCTCCGAAGCACGTAAGACCATCGGCTGGACGGTATTCGGCGGTATGTTGTCCGCTACTACCCTCGCCATCTTCGTGGTGCCGGTACTGTTTGTACTGATCACCAAGATCTCCTTCGGTAAATCACTGAAGAGATTGCAGGAGAACAGGGCCAATGAAGCAAAGGTTGACAGGGATATCCAACAAAGCTGATAACTGATCCAACTACTATAACGCAGAGCGCATCGGTAACGGTGCGCTCTGTTGCTTTTGGAGCGGCAGGCAACACCCAAAAAGAATGCCCGCAGTGGACACTGCAGGCATATACCCATAACAACAATTGCTGGCCAGCAGCAATATCTTTCAATATGTTGAACGCTTTTCAGCGATTGAAATAATAGTCTACTAATTTGGTAGACTAAAGATAGCAAGTTTTGACGAACCAAAGAAGGAAAGAAGAAAAAATATTTGAAAAATGCTCAGGAGGTAGCCGCCACTCGCCTCCCAGCGAGCGGCGGGTAGCACCTTATCCTTGTCCGTTACATTATAACTTTATTAATCCCTGTCCATTTCAAATAATTTGATTACATTTATTAACAGGTATATCAACCGGTTACATCCGGAGCAACATCTTCAGCCTGAACTTCACGAAACATTTCAAATAGCCTTCTGTTAGTCTGCCTCCCCCTGCCGTATTGTTGATATGGAAGTTCCGTCCATGCAATTCATCCATTCAAATATATTCTCATGAGTAAAGTGAGTAAAAATTTCAGGAAGGAACATGATTTCCTTGGTGAAAAGGAAGTTCCCAATTCCGCGTATTATGGCGTTCAAACCCTGAGGGCCAAAGAGAATTTCGATATCACAGGTATTCCCCTCAGCAAAGAGCCGCTATTCATCAAAGCCTTCGGCTACGTGAAGAAAGCAGCCGCCATGGCCAATAAGGACTGCGGCGTGCTGGATAAACAGATCACGGAAGCCATTGTTTTTGCCTGCGATGAGCTCATTGCCGGAAAATATGTGGATCAGTTCATCAGCGATCTTATCCAGGGTGGTGCCGGCACCAGCACCAATATGAATGCCAATGAAGTGATCGCCAATATCGGCCTGGAATATATGGGTTACCAAAAAGGGGACTATGAGCATCTTCATCCCAATAACCATGTGAACTGCTCACAGTCTACCAATGATGCCTATCCCACCGCATTCCGCCTGGCCCTCTACTTCATCATCGACGATTTTGTTGCAGCGCTTGAAAAGCTCCAGGCTTCTTTCTACAAAAAAGGAAAGGCTTTCAAGGACGTACTGAAAATGGGGCGTACGCAATTGCAGGATGCCGTGCCTATGACACTGGGCCAGGAGTTCAACGCTTTTGCCACCACTATCGGGGAAGATGTGCTGCGATTGAAAGAAGTACAACAACTGATCACCGAAGTGAATATGGGTGCCACTGCCATCGGAACCGGCGTGAATGCGCCTAAAGGGTATGCAGAGAAATGCGTGAAGCACCTGGCTAAATTCAGCAAAGTGCCCGTAAAGCTGGCTGCCGATCTCATTGAGGCCACCTATGATGCAGGGGCCTATGTTCAGCTTAGCGGCACCATGAAACGCTGCGCCGTCAAACTCAGCAAGATCTGTAACGATCTCCGCCTGCTCAGCAGCGGCCCGCGTTGCGGCCTCCAGGAGATCAACCTCCCTCCCATGCAACCGGGCTCCAGCATCATGCCGGGCAAGGTGAATCCCGTGATCCCCGAAGCAGTGAACCAGACCTGCTTCTATGT
>JAGIAP010000470.1 GCA_017744805.1 Chitinophagaceae bacterium
AAGTTGAACTGTATTTTGCCAGGAAATTACTGGTGATACCTGATGTTCCGTTTGCAGAAAAACTGATCATATCAAAGGAAAAGTCCAGGGGTTTCCTGGACTGGCTGGAAAACAGGTAAGGCCGCTGTGATCAGGAAGCAAGCCCAGCCTCGATATTAGCTGCGGCAACGGCTTTGGGCGCTTCCTGTGGCAGGTTATGACCAATTCCTCCGTTTAGCGTTATATGTTTATACTTGTCCGCAAACTTCATTGCATAAGAGTTTTCGGGAGGATGCGGAGCTCCATTCGCATCTCCCTCCATCGTGATGCCGGGCACTGTGATCACCGGGCTTTCGGCCAGCCTGGATTCCAGTGCATCGTATTGTTTCTCCCCTTCCACCAGGCCCAGTCTCCAGCGGTTATTATGGATCACAATACTCACGTGATCCGGGTTTTTGAAAGGAGCCGCACTCTGCATAAGAGTGACCTCATCAAAATTCCATTTCGGAGAGGCGATCTGCCAGCTTGTTTGACATAGCAATACGTTGAATGGATCATGCAATAGTCGCCTATAAGGTAGCTGCTTTGGCAGCCGCTTCAATCACATCGGCCACTTCTTTAGCCCGCGAAATGAAGATCACATGACTGCCTTTGAGCTCCGTTGTTCTCCCATTGGCTCTTTTGGCCATGAACCGCTGCAGATTGGTGGGCAATGAATGATCTTCGGTGGCAATGATATGCCAGCTAGGTTTCGACTTCCAGGCTGCCTCACCAAACACATAGGTAAAGGCAGACGCTGCCACCGGCACCTGGGAAGCGGCCATGAAAGCAGCTTCTTTTTTGGGTATATCTGCACAGAAACCAGAATGATATTTTTGAATATCATACCACACAAATCCGTTCACAGGAGGAAGGATGCCGGATTTTGGATCCGGTGGATAGCCACTCAGCATTTGCCCTAAAGCTTCTCCTTTATCCGGCGCAAAGGCGGCCACATACACCAGCCCTGCTACTTTAGGCGAATTGCCCGCAACAGAAATGATAGCTCCACCGTAAGAATGTCCTACCAGGATCACCGATCCTTGTTGTCTGTCCAATACCCGGTTGGTGGCCGCCACATCATCCTCAGGACCCGTATTAGGATTGCCAACGATGCTCACATTGTATCCTCTTTGTGTAAGGATAGTATATACTTTTTTCCAACCTGAGCCATCTGCAAAAGCTCCATGTACGAGCACTATATTCTTTACCTGTGCCTGTATGATAGTGCTCATCAGCAAAGCGGCAATAATGAGCATGGATCTGTATGTAAATTTCATAATGATTGATTTATTTGTAATAAGAAATGGAAAGAAAGAAAGAAAGCGCCTGAGCGCTTTCCCTGTATTATCAGCGCATTGACCTGAATGCAGCACGTAACTCAGTGGCAAAGAGCTCTGGTTGCTCCCATGCGGCAAAATGGCCGCCCTTGCTGAGTTTGTTGAAGTAGATGAGTTTAGGATAGGCCTTCCTGGCCCAGTTCTCGGGAGCTGCATAGATCTCATCCGGGAACACGCTTACTGCAACCGGGATAGTAACATTCCGTGGATCGAAGAAACCTGCTTTAGGAAGTTGGAATGTTTCCCAGTAAAGACGGCCAGAAGAGATGGCAGTATTGGTGAGCCAGTATAAAGTGATATTGTCGAGAATATCGTCCTTGGTGAGGCCTTCCGTCTTTCCTTCAAATACACGGGCAATGAGTGAATAACTGCGGGCATCATGATCCAGTATCCAGGCAGCAAGCCCCACCGGAGAATCGGCAATACCATACAGCGTTTGGGGACGAAGCCCCATCTCCTGAGAATAACCCAACCCTTTAGAGTAGAAAAATCCCAATTGCTGGAAGGCATTCTGTTCATCAGCAGATAGTCCTTCCGGCATGGTACCGGCAGAAAGTGCTTTTGTAATATCCGCCGGAACAGTAGCCGGCATATTGGTATGGATGCCGATCAGCTCAGGTGGCGCTATCAGGCCCATGATCTCGGAAATAGCGTTCCCCCAGTCGCCTCCTTGTGCCACAAACTTCTTGTATCCGAGGCGGCGCATCAACTCTATCCAGGCATTGGCAATGCGGACAGGATTCCATCCTTCTGCTGTCGGTTTACCGGAAAAGCCATATCCGGGAATGGAAGGTATCACCACGTCAAAAGCATCTTCGGCTTTACCACCAAAAGCGGTGGGGTCTGTAAGTGGTCCGATCACTTTCAGTTGCTCGATGATGGAGCCTGGCCAGCCATGGGTAATGATCACCGGTAAAGCATTTTTATGCTTCGAACGAACATGAATGAAGTGGATATCCACTCCATCGATTGTGGTGATGAATTGAGGCAGGTTGTTCAGCTTATCTTCCATCTTTTTCCAGTTGTAGTCCGTTGCCCAGTATTTGGCGAGGGCCTGCATGGTGGCAAGCTGAACGCCCTGTGATTCATCTTTGACAATTTCACGGTCGGGCCATTTGGTAGCCTTGATGCGGTTTTTCATATCCGAGAGCTCCTTATCCGAGAAATGAATATGGAATGGACGAATGGTCTCTTTCTGGCTACTACTATTTGCTATCGTTTGTGCGTTGCCGATGGCTCCCTGCACTAACAGTGCACCGGTAACCATTGTGCTGGCAACAATATTTTTACTCTTTTTCATTGTTTGTTTTTTTAAAATTTTGAATTCCTTTCTGTAAAAGTAGCGCCGACCTTCCCCTGCATCCTACAACCAATCCGGCGTAGCGGACTAACTCGCAGGCAGGGTGGCCAATTTGACCGGTGAAATAGATTGGAATTCCTGTTATAAAGCAATCCATACTTGACCCGGGCCAGTCCCTTTCCGGGGAGCGGTCCTGGCGGGCATCGATCGGGAAATAATCACAAGGTTTCGGGAAGTTTTGCCATTCTTTACGGGCCGGGTTCTTCGCAACTTTGTATTGTTGATTCAAAACCATCAACAACAATCAAAATGAAAAATGCAATTAAAAACGTAGTACTTGTTCATGGCGCATTCGCTGATGGCTCAGGCTGGAAAGCCCTTTATGAAGTGCTTAGCAATAAAGGATACAATGTAACGGTTGTGCAAAACCCTTTATCATCCCTGGCAGATGACGTAAAAGCCACCCATATAGCTCTTGATAAACAGGATGGTCCGGCCGTACTGGTAGGACATTCATGGGGTGGTGCTGTGATCACCGAAGCAGGCAATCATCCGAAAGTGGCATCCCTGGTATATGTAGCAGCTTTCCAGCCAGACAATGGAGAAACAGCCCTCCAATGGTTCCTGTCCGCTCCGCCCGCTCCAGAGAATGGCGTATTGCCTGCAGACGAAAAAGGGTTCGTTTATTATGACAAGGATAAATACCACGCAGGTTTCTGTGCTGATATCTCCAAAGAGGAAGCAGCCTTCATGTATGCCTCCCAGGGAGCATTTTATGGAGAATGCTTCACTACTCCCATCAGCAACGCTGCCTGGAGAAATAAGCCTGCATTTGCCGCCATTGCTACAGAAGATAAAAGCATTGCTCCTGAAATTCAACGGGCAATGTACAAACGCTCCCATACTAAGACCATAGACGTAAGAGGTAGCCACGTGATCTTTATGTCGCAGCCGGAAGCAGTGGCCACTATGATTGAACAGGCATCTGAAGTGACAGTGAAATAATACAAACCACCCTATTCGAAAGGCGTCAGCAATGACGCCTTTTCGCTTTTGTTGCACCAGACTGAAAGGTAAACTTTGGCATTCGCTTCTTCTTTCGTATTTTTTATGGAATTAAGGACAGCATCACCAGTAGCCTGGCTGTCTGGCATCAAAACGCCTATCAACCATGAAACTAACAATACAAGAGAAAAATACAGGAGGTGAATTATTGTTCTTTAAAGAGGAGGCAGGATTTGACAGATTGTTTTTTTCAAAAGACCGTTTCAATAAATTCTTTACCATCGCCTGGAATCCCGGAGAATGCCAGACGGTTACCATAGAT
>JAGIAP010000471.1 GCA_017744805.1 Chitinophagaceae bacterium
CAGGGCAACAAAGCTCAATATGCCTGCTGATGGGCCTGATTCCAAGGTGCCGCTCACTGGTGCGCTCACCGCTGTGCTATTGGATCAGGACCGGGTTTTTTATTATCACGGCAAGTTGGACGAGGCCGTTAAGTCCGGAGCTTATGGTACAACCAATTTTGATCTTACTAACGGTCTGGGTCAGGTTATCAGAGAGAAGCAGGCCTGGCTTAACCGTCAGAAGGAGAAAGGCAGTAAGGATCTGGTTCTCATGATAAAGCCTTTGGATGAAGCAGCCTATAAAAATGTAGTGGATGTACTCGACGAAGTAGCTATCAATGCCGTGCCTACTTATGTTCTCATGGAGATCGATCCTACTGAAAAAGAGATCATCCAACATCTCCGCAAGGACCACCCCGAAAAGAACCCATAATCAAAAGAGTTTTCAATCACTCCAGCATCTTTGAGTATAGCCACGAATCCGCGCAGGACGGTCCTAACCTGCATCAATAACCGGAAGTGTTGATGCAAAGCACCGCTCCTGCGCTTCTCTTTTTCCACAAACCAGGCCACAAAAGCCACCACCATCGCCCCCAATTCTTACGCCTTTCCCCATTCTCTCACTACTGCACCTGTACCCCCTCCCTCTCCCCTCCGATGCACTGCGAAATTCAGTGCAGGAGAAACAATGCCGAACCTCCCTGGTGATCCGGGCCGGCGGTGGGATATGAAAACAGGGGCCTAAGAAACATAAGCGAAGAAGCCCGGCCCAATTACCACAGTCCCATCTTTCCTTCCTTAGCCCAATCCCATCACTCCCGCGGTGGTTTGTTTCTTCAGCCCGCGTTTTCATATCCCCCCGCCGGCCTCAAAAACACAAATAGAATTTTCGTAACTTGTTATTCTGCACCTAATTTCGCGGGTGCATCATCCACCACTATTATTTTAAATTGTTTTTATGTCAATACCCGTAGTCAATCTGGCCGACTTCACCTCCAACGACCCATCCTTAAAACGTTCTTTCGTGAACCAGTTGGGTAAAGCATACGAGGAAGTAGGCTTTGTAGCAGTGAAGAATCATGGCATATCCGATGATCTGATAGCGGATCTTTACAAATATGTGCAACAATTCTTTTCCCTGCCATTGGATTCGAAGAAGAAGTATGAGGTACCCGGATTAGCGGGCCAGCGGGGTTATACCTCCTTCGGCAAGGAGCATGCGAAGGGCAGTGAAGCGCCGGACCTGAAGGAATTCTTTCAATATGGTCAGATCGTGGAGGACAGTGATCCGGTAAAGTCCGAGTATCCGGATAATGTGCAGGTGGGAGAAGTTCCGGCATTCAATGATACATTTGAGAAGGCCTATCGGGCATTTGAGAAGTCTGGCAAGGCTTTATTGCAGGCAATTGCGTTATACCTGGGGCTCGATGAGCATTATTTTGATGAGCATATCCATAATGGCAATTCGATATTGAGGGCGATCCATTATCCGCCGATCACACAGGAGCCGAAATCGGCGATCCGGGCAGAGCAGCATGAGGATATCAATTTGATCACCTTGTTAGTGGGGGCTTCTGCGGATGGATTGCAGATCCTGACAAAACAAAATGAGTGGGTTGGCGTTACTTCCTTGCCTGAGCAGATTGTGGTGAATGTGGGCGATATGTTGCAGCGGCTCACCAATAACAAGCTGAAGTCGACAACCCATCGCGTGGTGAATCCGCCGCGTGAAAAATGGCATACATCCCGTTTTTCGATCCCCTTCTTTTTACATCCGAAAAGCGAGATGAGCCTGGCGGCCCTGGAAAGTTGTATCGATGCCACTCACCCCAAGGCTTATCCTGATGCCACGGCCGGGGAGTATTTAGATGAAAGACTTCGTGAAATAGGGTTGAAGAAATAGGGGTAAAGCAGTAGATCGTTGTCTTTAAGAATGAATGCGTTAAAAAATAAAATACCCAGATAGTTGAAACTCAGGCCGATGGCCCGATTTAACTGACGGTTAACGGATTTCGAACTAGCTTTGTACAGATCAAATAACTAAAAAAGAAGGCTATGAAAAAAGTATTACTCCCACTTTTCGCCTTTATAGTGCTGGCAGTTACGGCTGAAGCGCAGAATCTTGCCCCTGACCAGAATCCGAGGTATATGGAGAGTCAACAGCGTTATATGCGTATGGCTGATTCTATCAATGCCTGGCATAGTACTACTCCTCAGGAAACCTATAAAGCAATCGATTATCTGCAAGATAAACGTGATGCCCGCGCCGCCCGCAAAGCATTCCGCCGTGAGCTGAGAATGGAAAGGGCACGCTGGAACAACGATTTCTACTATGGATACGGTGGTTATTACAATTATAACAACTACTATCCCCATTCCTACTATGGCTATCGCAGCAACTGGAATAACTATTTCTGGAATTCCCTGCCATTGATTACGGCTGTAGGCCTCGCTTCCTGGTGGAGGTAACATTTGGCACCGCCTGATCGTAGTACTCATCACAAACCACTCGTATAAATAAAATCAATATGAAGAAAGTTCTGTTGGCTTTTACAGCTTTCGTTGCTGTAAGTGTTATTAGTGTATCCTGTGCCCACAAAGTTACCCGCATCGACCCCAATGAACAGGTTGATCTGAGCGGTCGCTGGAACAATACCGATTCCAGGCTCGTTGCAGAAGAAATGACCGAGACCATCCTCAACAACAAATGGGTGGCCGATCACCTGGAAGCGCATAAAGGACAAAAACCCGTAGTGATAGTAGGTTTTGTTACCAACAAAAGCCATGAGCATATCGAAGCAGAAACTTTCGTAAAGGATGTGGAGCAATCCTTCATCAAATCCGGCCGTGTAAGACTGGTACAGGGTGGAAAAAAAAGAGAAGAGCTGCGCGCCGAGAAAGCAGATCAGCAAACCAATTCATCTTCCTCTTCCATGAAGAAATTCGGTATGGAACAGGGAGCTGACTATATCCTCCAGGGATCTATCAACTCTATCGTAGATTCTCAGAAAAGAAAGAAAGTGGTTTACTACCAGGTGAATCTCGAGCTCACCAATATCGAAACCAATGAAGTGGTTTGGATCGGTGATAAAAAGATCGCGAAATACGTGAAGAACTAGAGTAGAAAATCCGGAGCCTGGATATGCAGATAATACCTTATAATAACAGGAGAGCATTGGCTTTGATACCGCTGATGCTCTTTTTCTTTACTTCCTGCGTTACTTACAATCAACGCATCGCCGACTATTACTCGGCTATGCGGCAGAATAATTTCTCTGCGGCCGAGGCCACCCTGGAGAAGACCAGGATCCTCCAGGCCAAGCGCAACAGGCTGCTTTACCTGTTCGAGAAAGGGAAAATGGCACATCTGCAAAAACAGTACGACTCCAGCAATAGCTATTTCAATCAGGCTGATATTTTTATGGAAGATGTCCGCACATCTGCGTCAGATCTGGCTTTGGGCAATCTGCTCAATCCTATGATGCAGACATACAAAGGCGAAGCCTTCGAGCGGTTCATGCTCCATTATTATAAGGCGCTGAACTACCTCTATCTCGGCCGGCCTGAAGATGCCTTGGTAGAGGCAAGAAGGATCAGTTTGTCGAACTTTGCATTGCAGGACAAAACAAAAAGCGATAACAAGTACAATGATGATGCTTTCTCCCTCATGATGCAGGGCATCATCTATCAACAGAATGGCGATTGGAACAATGCCTTCATTTCTTATCGCAACTCCGTTGATCTTTACCTGAAGAACAATAACAGTTATTATGGCGTGGCAATCCCGGAGCAATTGAAACAAGACCTGCTCAGGGCTGCCGATAAAACAGGATTTACGGATGAGCTGGGCCGTTATGAAAAACTGCTGGGCACCAAGTATCAGAAATATCCCGATCCGCCAGGTGGGGAACTGGTATTGTTCTGGGAAAATGGACTGGCGCCCGTAAAAGAAGAACAGAATTTCTTCTTCGCGCTCACCAAAGACGGG
>JAGIAP010000472.1 GCA_017744805.1 Chitinophagaceae bacterium
TAATTGTGCTGCTGATAATACACCAACTCTTTATGCGCCTTGGGAACAGCCGGCGTAAACACGATCAACTGAGCATCCTGCGGCGCCTGAGACAGGTCTTCTTCATAGTGAACCGGAATCCCTTCTTCCACCAGCTTCTTCGTGAGCGGCGTCTCCGTTTTATCGTATCCGCTCACTGCGCGACCATGAAACCTGAAATACCGCGCCAGCGCACTCATCCCGATCCCGCCTATTCCTATAAAGTAAACCTTCTGTATATCTTTTAACTCGATCATAACGTCACTTGAATTGGTCTGTCCCCGTTGTCTTCCCTTTTCAACCTATTAACCTTTCAACTTATCAACTATCTCTGCGACCACCTTCAGTATCTCTCTCCCGATCACTTCATCTGCATTCGTCACCGCCAGCTTCCCGATATTCTCCTTCAGCGTAGCCTGTTGCTGTTCATTCTTAGCCAGCCCGATCGCCGTATTCACCAGCTTCTCTTTTGCTTCGCTGTCCTTCACCATGATGGCTGCTTGCTTGCTCACCAGGTGTTGGGCATTCACCGTCTGGTGATCTTCCGCAGCAAACGGAAAAGGCACCAGCACAGCCGGCTTCTTCACCACACACAACTCGGCAATGGCCATCGCTCCTGAACGGGAGATCACTACATCGGCGGCCGCATAAGCATATTCCATCTGCGTAATAAAACTATTCACCCAAATGTTCTTATTCTCTACAGCCCGCTCAGCAGCCTTCTCAGCATAAGGCTTACCCGTTTGCCAGATCAATTGGATATTGTTCTTTGCAAACAGGTCTATCTGTCCGTCCAGCGCTTCGTTGATCCCTTTGGCGCCAAGGCTGCCGCCGGTAGCTAATACCGTTTTCTTAGCCGGGTCCAATCCAAAGTACTCCATACCCTGTTCACGCGTGATGGTATTGCGTACGATCGTACTGCGCACCGGGTTACCGGTGATCATCAGCTTATCAGCCGGAAAGAATTTATCCATGCCATCACTCGCCACAAAAACCCGGGTAGCCTTCTTACCCAGCATCATATTCGATTTACCGGCAAAAGAGTTGCTTTCATGAATGAAAGTGGGAATGCCCCTTGCCTGTGCATATCGCAATACCGGGAAACTGGAGTAACCACCCACACCTACCACCGCATCCGGCATAAAATCAGTTACGATCTTCCTTACCTGGAAAAAGCTCTTGATCAGCTTAAAAGGCAGACCTATGTTTTTGATCAGTGAGCTCCTGTTGAAGCCCGCAATATCCAGCCCCTCAATGGGATAACCAGCCTGCGGCACTTTTTCCATTTCCATCTTACCCTTCGCTCCAACAAACAATATATCTATAGACGGTTCTATTTTCTTCAGTGCGTTGGCAATGGCGATCGCCGGGAAGATATGCCCGCCGGTACCACCGCCTGCTATGATGACTTTCTTGTTCAAGCTGCTTCAGTTTTTTCAGGTGCTGCTTTGCCTTCAGATTGTTCTACATTCCGCGCCACGCTAAGAATAATGCCAATCGACAGACAGGTAAACAGGAATGAACTACCACCCATACTCACCAGCGGCAAGGTTACCCCCGTTACCGGGAACAGGTTCACATTTACCGCCATATTGATCAACGCCTGTATCACCAGTGTGAAGCTCAGCCCCAACGCCAGGAAAGCGCCGAATGCATAAGGGCACTTTTTAAATACCCGTATGCTCCTCAAGAGGAACAACAGGTAGATCAAAATGATAAAAGCCCCGCCCACAATACCATACTCTTCTATAATGATGGCAAAGATGAAATCAGAATAAGGGTGCGGCAGGAAGTTCCTCGTCTCACTGTTGCCTGGTCCCAAACCCAGCATACCACCTTTGGCAATAGCTATCTTGGCCTGATCCGACTGGTAATTGGCATCTTTATTATCAGCATCCTTATTATCATACACGAAATTCTGCACCCGCTTGATCCACGTTGGCAAACGGGCAATTTCAAAAACAGCAGGCAGCTCTTTCGACTTCCCTTCCGCTTTATCATAATAAGCAACCGCAATCGAAACCAGAATAACTACCGGAATGGCCACAATACCAATGGTCATCAGCAAATGCTTTGTATTAACCCGGCCAATAAACATCAGCATCATGCTGGTGGCGCCTACCAGCAAAGCGGTAGACAGATTGGCCGGAGCGATCAGCACACAAATGACAACAACCGGCAACATCACCGGCAGAAAACCTTGCTTAAAGTCTTTTATCTTATCCTGCTTCTTGCTCAGCAGCCGGCTCAGGTACATGAACAGGGCCAGCTTGGCAAGATCGGAGGTTTGAAAAGTAAGGTTGATGATCGGCAGCCTGATCCAGCGGCTACCTTCATTGAGGCTGACACCAAAAAACAACGTATAGATCAGCAGCGGGATGGATATCAAAAACAATATCCTCGCCACCCTTGAATACAATGTATAGTTTACCCGGTGCGAAAAGTAGATCACGGCCATCCCTACAATGATGAACATGATCTGTTTGAACAGATAGATCTCCGTGTTGCCACGGTTATATTTATAAGCCAGCAAGCCGGTAGAGCTATACACTACCAGCATCGATATCAACGCCAATACAAGCACGATCGCCCATATAGCCTTATCCCCCCTCGTCTTGCTCAAAAGGCTACCGGGGCTTCTGCCAATAGAAGCCATTTCTTCAAACCGTATATCTTTTGAGTTACTCATTACATTTTCATCCCTTCCCATCACTATTCACTTTTTTCTTACCTCTCCCGTTTCACATCTTACACCCTCGTTTGTCATTTCGAGCCCTGCCATACGCTCCTACCTTTTCAGCAACCATACAGGGCGAGAAATCTGCTATCGAAGCAAACGCGCATTCTCTACAACTCCCTCACCGCCGCCTTAAACTGCTCACCCCTGTCTTCATAGTTCTTGAAGAGGTCGAAGCTGGCGCAGGCAGGGCTCAATAATACCACGTCGCCTTTATTGGCCAGGTGGAAGGCAGCTTGTACTGCTTCCCGTGCACTACCCGTATTCACCATTACCTCCACATCATGCTGAAATGCTTCATGAATCTTCCGGTTGTCAACGCCCATGCAAACAATGGCCTTTACTTTTTCCTTTACCAGGTCAGTCAGCAGCGAATAATCGTTGCCCTTGTCAACTCCACCGAGGATCAGGATCGTGGGCTTTTCCATGCTTTCCAATGCATACCAGGTGCTGTTCACGTTGGTAGCTTTACTATCGTTGATAAACTGTACGCCGCGCACGGTGGATACGGTCTCCATCCGGTGTTCAAGGCTCTCGAACGTCTGTACAGCATCACGGATTTTCTCCTTACGGATACCGATCATAGAGCCGGCAATACCTGCAGCCATGGTGTTATATTGATTGTGTTTCCCTTTGAGGGCAAAATCATAAATACTCATCTGGATCTTCTCGTCGCTGGCAGCGATCGTCATTTTCCCATTTTGAATAAAAGCGCCGCGGTTAATTTCTCTGCTCATAGTGAATGGTAGTAAGTTAGATTTGATTGCAAAGCCTCCCAGGTACTGCATGGTCACAGGGTCATCCTCACAATAAATAAATACATCTTTTTCTGTTTGATTCTCTACGATCCGGAACTTACTGTTGATGTAATTCCGGAACTGGTAATCATAGCGATCCAAATGATCCTCTGTGATATTGGTCAATATGGCGATGTCCGGTCTAAAAGTCTGAATATCGTCCAGCTGAAAACTACTGATCTCTGCTACGTATATAGGTTTGGGAGCAACCGCCACTTGTTTGGCAAATGAGATCCCGATATTGCCCACAAGCGCCGCATCCAGTCCGCCCACTTTACAGATATGGTACACCAGCGATGTGGTGGTGGTCTTTCCGTTGCTGCCTGTAATACCAATGATCTTGCTGTCACCCTTATGCCGGTAGGCCAGTTCTATTTCGCTGATCACCGGTATACCCTGCTTCC
>JAGIAP010000473.1 GCA_017744805.1 Chitinophagaceae bacterium
GCCAAATCATTCATCGAGGTCACGAAGGCGATCGGCCCATATCTCTCCACCGAGGTGAGAGGCGTAAATGCGGCGGACCGCCTGGCGGCGCTGCTGGCGGCGCACCGCGATCCCGAAACATTCCGCTGGACCGGCAGTCCCAAACTGGAAGTGCCCGAACAGGTGATCCCAACCGATGTGCCCGCCTGGTGGTTGTTGAAGAAGAAGAACGCCATGTTCTATAACGGATTTGGAAGAGGCGATTTCGGGAAATTCCTGATGGCCTCCAATTTGCTGACAGTGAACGATACCTCAGAATCGCGCGAAGTGGACTCCCATATGCCTGATGTGCTCGCCTTCATTTACTCCTTGCAAGCTCCCAAATTCCCCGGTACTATCGATGCACCACTGGCAAAGGAAGGCGAAGCGATCTTCAATGGCCATTGCAGCAAATGCCATGGCAGTTACGGGGATTCGGTTTCTTACCCTAACCTGTTGGTGCCTCAGCATATCATTCGTACAGACTCGATGTTGTACACCAGCAATTACAGCAATCCGCAGTTTGTGCAATGGTTCAACAATAGCTGGTTCACCAAAGGCGATCACCCTGCAAGGCTGGAACCTTATGCAGGCTATATCGCGCCACCACTGGATGGCATCTGGATAACGGCTCCCTATTTGCATAACGGATCTGTGCCCGACCTCGAGAACCTGCTCAACAGCAAGAACAGGCCACAGTATTGGTCGAGGGACTTTGATAAGCCTCAATACAACCACGACAATCCTGGCTGGGCCTATGTCCGACATGAAAAGCCCGGTAAGAATATCTACAATACCGATCTTCCCGGTTACAGCAACAAGGGACATTATTTTGGCGATAAACTAACTGATCACGAGAGAAAGGCATTGATCGAGTATCTGAAAACATTATAAGCTGTTGTTACATTCTACCATAGGATACCAGGTGATCCGCCGTTGGCTGGATGCCAAACAATTTGAGCCCTTCCCTTTCCAGGAAGAAGCCTGGCAATATATCAATGATGGCAATAGCGGCCTCGTGAATGCACCAACGGGATTCGGGAAAACCTACTCTGTATTTATCGGTTCGCTGATCGATTTCATCAACAGGCATCCTGATAACTATCTCACCAAATCGAAGAATGGATTACAACTGCTATGGGTAACGCCCCTGCGGGCCCTGGCAAAAGACATTGGAAGGGCAATGGAAGAAGCCATTGCTGAACTGGGCATGAACTGGCGGGTGGGCATCCGGAATGGAGATACTGAAGTGAGTGAGCGCCAGAAGCAGAAAAGGAATATGCCCGAAGTGCTGATCATTACACCCGAGAGCCTGCATTTGTTGCTGGCCCAAAAAGGATATGCTGAATTGTTCCGCCCACTTCGCATCATTGCGGTGGATGAGTGGCATGAACTGATCGGCAGCAAACGCGGCGTGCAGGTGGAACTGGCGATATCCCGGATCGTGCATGTGCAATACCAGCATTATGGCAGGCATTGCAATGTATGGGGCATCAGCGCCACCATCGGTAATATGCAGGAGGCACAGGACGTGTTGCTCTCGCCTGTTCAAACCCTAAGTGGCAAACAGGCAGTACAGGTAAAAGCCCATTTGAGAAAAGAAGTAAGGATCGAATCCATCCTTCCCGATGAGATCGAAAAATTCCCTTGGGCAGGCCATCTCGGTTTGAAACTGGCAGACAAAGTGCTACCCATTCTGGATCAGAGCAGGACCACCCTCATTTTCATCAATACCCGCGGAATGGCAGAGCGATGGTATCAAACCCTGCTGACAGTTTCCCCTGATCTGGCGGGCGCCATCGCATTGCACCATGGCAGTATCGAACAAGAGCTTCGTATCTGGGTGGAGGAATCGCTGCATACTGGTCGCCTCAAAGCGGTGGTTTGTACAGCCAGCCTCGACCTGGGTGTAGATTTTCGGCCTGTCGAGACCGTTATACAGGTCGGATCGCCCAAGGGCGTTGCCCGTTTCCTGCAGCGGGCGGGAAGAAGCGGCCACCGGCCAGGCGAGGTAAGCACCATCTATTTTCTACCCACCCATTCGCTGGAACTGGTGGAAGTGGCCGCCCTCAAGTCGGCCATTGCAGAGAATTATATCGAGAACAGGGATCCCATGCTGCTTTGCTATGATGCACTGATCCAATACCTCTGCACCCTTGCTATCTCCGATGGATTCAAACCCGAAGAGCTTTTCAAGGAAGTGACCTCCACTTTCTGCTACAGGGATATGACAGAAGATGATTTTCAATCCGTGCTCAACTTCGTCACTACCGGCGGATCGGCCCTACAGCAGTATGATGAGTACAAGAAAGTAGAAGTGATCGATGGTTTGTACCGGATCACCAATCGTCGCATAGCGATGCGGCATCGCATGCATATCGGCACCATCGTAAGCGAGAGCATGCTAAAAGTGAAATTCGTTCATGGCGGTTGGATCGGGATGATCGAAGAATGGTTCATCTCCCGTCTCACGCCGGGTGAGGTATTCACACTCTCCGGCCGCAACCTGGAACTGGTAGGCATCAAAGACATGACCGTATTGGTGAAGAAATCGAATGCCACCAAATCGATCGTACCTAGCTGGCAAGGGGGGCGGATGCCGCTTTCGGCCAATCTCGGAAAGAAGCTTCGTGAACAATTCAACAGCGTATTCAAAGAGCAGCCCGATGGCAGGATGGTGCTGGCCCGCGCAAAGGAGATAGAGATGCGCGTACTGCAACCCTTGTTCAAATTGCAGGAAGCCCTGTCACATGTTCCCCGCGCCAATGAGCTATTGATAGAACATATTGAAACGGAGGATGGATACCATCTTTTTGTTTACCCATTTGAAGGAAGACTGGTGCATGAAGCCATGGCGGCCGTGCTGGCCTTTCGCATCAGCCGTATCATGCCGATCACCTTCTCCTTTGCCATGAATGATTATGGTTTCGAGCTGCTGAGCGACCAACCGATTCCTGTTGACGACTCCAATGTGTACGAGCTCTTCAGTCCGGATAACCTGCTGACGGATATCCAGCGCAGCGCCAATTCAACGGAAATGGCTAAGCGAAAGTTTCGGGATATCGCGGTCATTGGCGGGCTGATCTTCCAGGGCTACCCGGGTGAGCAGAAGAAAGCCAGGCATTTACAGGCCTCGGCGTCATTGCTCTTCAATGTGTTTTCAGAATATGACCGCAATAACCTACTGATCCGTCAAGCCTTCCAGGAAGTGTTCGACAGAGAAATGGAAGAGGTTCGCTTGCGTAATATGCTGGAACGGATACAGCAAAGCAATATCATCATCAGGTTCCCGGAACAGTTGACACCATTCAGTTTCCCGATCAAAGTGGATAGTTTGAGAGAAAGTTTAACGTCAGAGAAGTTGGAGGACAGGGTGAAGAGGATGCAGGGGGAGTTGGGGGATTGAATGAAAAAGATTATTTTACATTAGTCTCTACATTCAAAGCATCCTTGTTACTTTCTTTGTATCTGCGAATGGCATCTTTCATCAATGCATCACCTTCTTTTTTAATTTGCTCCTTCTCCTCCTCTGTAGCAAAAGGTAATCCAATAAAGCCTATATCGTCAAGCGTTGCATCTTTAGGTATCTTATCTACCCATTTAAGGAATTGCTTCTTTGTCATGGCTCAAATTTTTGTAGTACAAATTTACCAATTTCATTGCATTTTCCGTATTAATAAACATCTTATTCGAATTTGGAAAAGCTCTTTCAGCGCCCAGTTCAGTCCTATAATGATCTATTAATTTCGATTTAGCAACAAACGAAACAAAGCCTTCCATGCCAAGTTCAAAGCTCATTTTACAAATAAAAGCAACCAGATTTCCAGGAACTCCGACATATTCCTTTTTGGCGCCGAAATTATGAGGAGCAGTTTCGATGAGATTCATGAAGATGTATTTACTATCCGGCCTTGGTTCTACGCTAATAATGCCC
>JAGIAP010000474.1:0-3695 GCA_017744805.1 Chitinophagaceae bacterium
CCAGGTATCCATATCCGCTGTTGGATTTATTACCGATGTCAGAACGGTCACTATCACGGACAATGAGAACACTGTCATGAACGTGCAGTTGACAGAGAACGAGAACAAGATGCAGGAGATAGTGGTAACGGCGCTCGGTATCAACCGGAAACAAAGATCCCTCGGATACTCCCAACAGGAAGTGAAAGGAGAGAACCTGACCATCGCCAAAGAACAGAACGTATTGGGATCGCTCAGTGGAAAAGTAGCAGGGGTGCAGGTTTCAGGTTCTTCATCTGCCAGTATGGGTGGTACACAAAAGATCCTGATCAGGGGCGTGAACTCGGTTACTGGTGGTGGTGAGCCACTGGTGGTAGTTGACAATATCCCCATCTCCAATAGCAACTATGCTTCCAAAGGTGGCAAGGACTATGGTAACCTGGCGCAGGATATCAATCCCGATGATGTGGAATCTGTAACAGTTCTGAAAGGACCGGCCGCTTCTGCCCTCTATGGGCTCCGGGGCCAGTTTGGCGTGATCATGATCACTACCAAAAAAGGCAGCAAGAGCGCCAAGAAACCCACAGTGAACCTCAGCTCCGCATTCTCTATCGAGAAGCCAGGTAACTGGATGCCACTCCAAAATATCTATGGCGCCGGCTCCAGCCTCAAGTTCCCTACTGTGAATATCAATGGCGTTCAAACCAAATACGTGGATGGAACATGGGATGAAAGCTGGGGCCCTAAAATGGATGGAACGCCCGTAAGACATCAGTACAGCTTCTATCGCGCCGATCCGGACTTTGGAAAAGAAACCCCCTTTATTCCGCACCCGGACAATATCAAGGATTATTTTGAAACAGGTACAACCCTCAACAACAATATCTCATTTGCGGGAGGTGGCGCCAATACTACATTCCGCCTTTCGTATAACAATACATCCATCAAGGGCGTAGAGCCCAATACCCACCTGAGAAGAAATAACCTTTCATTTACCGGTACGCTGAATGTTACCGATAACCTGCTCTTATCTACCCACCTCAATTATGCCAATAACAATGCGGTGCGGCCTTCACAAGGTTATCAGGCATTGGGCTCCAGGAATATGTATCAATGGTTCCAGCGTAACCTGGATATGAACAAACTGAAGCAATACAAATATCCTGACGGTACCTACTATCAATGGAATGTGAACGATCCAAACGCTGAAGGGGTATATGAGGATATGACCCCGATCGATTGGAACAATCCTTATTTCGATGCGTATGAGAATGCCTCTCATGATTCCCGTGACAGGTTCTTCGGTGACCTGGGTATGACATGGACCATCATCCCGGGATTGACTGTCAGTGGCTTTATCCGCAGGGATGGCTTCACCCAGAACATCGATGGCCGCAATGCAGCCGGGGGCCGCGGTGTACCTGGCTTCTGGACCGGAAAATATGAGAGCAAGGAAATGAACTATGAATTGATCTCTCAATACATCAAAGAGTTCGGAAAGCTTTCATTGCAAGCCAACCTGGGTGGAAATATCATGACCCAGAATTACACTTACTTAAGTCAGTCTACCGTTGGAGGACTTGTAACACCGGGCTTCTACAATATCAGCAATTCACTGGAAAGGCCCGACGTGACCAACTATCTCAGAAGAAAAGAAGTAAGGAGCGCCTTTGGCTCCGTAAGCCTGGGCTACGACAATACCTATTTCCTGGATGCGTCACTCCGCCGCGATATCTCCTCTGCATTGCCGCTGGGGAACAATGCGTATCTCTATCCATCTGTCGGTGGTAGTCTCGTGTTCAGTGAACTGCTCAAATCCTCAGTTATATCATATGGTAAGCTCCGCGCCAGCTTTGCACAGGCCGGATCCGATATTGGAGTGTATCAGACTTCCAATTCATTTATACTGGGCGACCCATATGATAAGTCGTTCCCCATGAGCGTACCCAATAACCTCAATAACCCGGACCTGCAGCCCTCACTGGGCACAGGCTACGAAGTTGGTTTGGATATGCGATTCCTGAAAGATAGACTGGGCTTTAATTTCACCTGGTACCACCAGGAGAATAAGAAAGCGGTGTTCAGCCTGGAAGTTCCGGGCACCAGTGGGTATACCAGTTACGTGATCAATGCAGGTAATATCCGCAATAAGGGTATCGAGCTCACCATCAACGCAACGCCTGTACA
Organism: Chitinophagaceae bacterium; assembly: GCA_017744805.1. Classification (GTDB taxonomy): domain Bacteria; phylum Bacteroidota; class Bacteroidia; order Chitinophagales; family Chitinophagaceae; genus Pseudobacter. The sequence goes on from JAGIAP010000474.1 coordinate 2,167, forward strand.
GACGAAGTTGGTAAAGTGGACCACTACCTTCAACCTGGCCAGGAACCAAAGTAAGGTGCTGGCATTGATCCCCGGAAGCAATACGCTTACCCTCGATCAGAATGCCTATGCCAGTGTGAGCATGTTCCTGCTCTCGAATGTAAATGAGGCATTCGGCGTGTTGGTGGGTAACGGCTACGAGCGTGATCCCAAAACCGGTAAGATCCTGTTGGGAGCAGACAATATGCCCATGTGGAGCACCAATCATAAATTAGGCTCTGTGCTTCCGGATTATACAGGTGGTTGGACCAACACTATCAGTGTTGGCAATTTCGATCTGAGCGCTGTGATCGATTTTCAGAAAGGCGGGCATTTCATCAGTTGGACAAAGATGCTGGCCGTGAAGAGCGGACAGGCTGCTGAAACTGCCACCATGAACGATAAGGGTAAGAATATCCGTGACCCACTCGCTGATGGCGGTGGTTATAAACTCACCGGCATCTCCAATGCAACAAAGGAGGAAGTGACGGTGTATGTGAATGCAAGGACCTATTTCAGGAATACGCTCGGAAACAAGATCTATGAGGCCTGGACTTACGATGCTTCGTATATTCGTATGCGTGAGATCAAGCTGGGATATTCATTCCCTGCCAAACTGATCTCCAAATGGCCTGTGAAAAGTGTGAACCTGGCACTGATCGCCAGGAACCCGTTCATGATCTGGCAGAAAGCACCGAAGGGACTGAACCCCGGCGAACTGGCAACAGGCGCTACCAGCTTCAACTGGCTGGAGACCGGTCAACTGGCAACGGTTCGTTCCTATGGCATTAACCTGAATGTTTCCTTCTAAAAATTACCATCATGAAAAAATCAACATCCATCATATTGGTTACGGCTCTGCTGGTAATGGGAACAGGTTGCACCAAATTTGACGAGAACTTCAATGTAGATCCCAATCTGCCTACCAAGGCTTCCAATGCGCAATTGCTGACCTATACCATCAATCAGATACCGGCGGCCATCGAGGCATCGGCAGGCATCCTCTATACGCAGCAATGGGCGGAAAAGCCTTACACGGATGTATCCAGGTACACTGTGGTCAATTATGATTTTTATTGGCTCTACTCGGGTGCCTTGATGAACCTGAAAACCATCCTCGATACCAAAGACTTCAATATCGCCGACGGTTCCAAAGAAAATCAACTGGCAGTTTCCCGCATACTGCGGGCCTGGTTCTTCTGGCATATGACAGACCGTTGGGGCGATATCCCATACAATGATGCCCTGATGGGTAGAGAGAATTTCACTCCTGCCTACAACAGTCAGAAAGATATTTATTACGATCTGCTGAAAGAGTTGAAAGAAGCCGCTGCACAGATCGATGAAGGCGCCGATCCTGTAACAGGCGATATCCTCTTCAATGGAGATATGGCCAACTGGAAGAAATTCGCCAATTCAATGCGCCTGCTGATGGCGCTGCGTTTGTCGAAGATCGATGCAGCAAAAGGAAAGGCCGAGTTCGCGGACGTGGCTGACGATCCGCTGATGAC
>JAGIAP010000474.1:3705-3944 GCA_017744805.1 Chitinophagaceae bacterium
GACTGATAATTCAGAAAGCGCCGTATACATTCATTTGGCCAATGCGGCAAACCAGAATAACTGGTATTACGTATTTAATGTGCAGGGCCGTCAGTGGTACTGGGCCAGCAAGACCATGGTAGATGGCATGAAGGCACTGAGCGATCCCAGGTTGCCCATATTTGCTGATCCGGCAGCCAATGGCAGCGGTTATAACGGCGTACCGTACGGGCTGGATGGAAATGCAGTAGGAGCGATCC
>JAGIAP010000475.1 GCA_017744805.1 Chitinophagaceae bacterium
CCCGTTCTTTCGGGACCGTCTGATAACCGGTGCCAGCGTTCGATACCGTTACTTCACTCATCGTTTCCGGGTTGGAGATTAGTACCAGCCCGGATAATGATAGGGGCTCATTCCCATTGACCCTTATTTTCCGGCTGATGGTCAGGTGACCTACCAGTGATATCTCGATAGTGTAATCCCCGGCTCCCACCTGCCCGATGCTGAAGCTGCCATCGGCATTACTGGTTGTGCCTTTATTACCTGGTTTCAGCCTGATACTGGCTCCCTGAACAGGATTTCCGGCAGCGTCAACAACACGGCCAGTGACCGGAACATTCGACAGGATCAGCAAACGATGAAAGTCTGCTGGTGTTGTTTTCCTGTTTGAGATAAGGATGGTTCTGTCCTCAATACTGAAATCGAATGGCTGGTCTTTGAGGATCAGCGTCAATAGTTCGGGCAACGGCATATCCGCCACTTTGAGGGATATCTTTCGTTGTTCAGCAAATAATTCTTTGTTGCCGAAGACTACATAGCCTGTTTGTTGTTCGATGATCGTAAACACCTGTTTGAGCGGCAGGTCTTTTCCCGTAATGGATACTTTCTGCGCCATGGTATTGGCCCGTGCCGTAAACAGGGCCATCGTAAGCAGTACAATAGTTAGTTTCATCGCAAGAACAGTTGTGTTACTGATGGCTCGGGGAGATCTTGTTATTTTCGATCTCATGGCCAGCAGCGTTTTGGCTGGGATCCGGCGCCAATCCGACCGGTCGGAAAACCGCGATCGTAAAGCGCAAAACCCCGGAACGGAATTTGTCATACCTTCATGGAAGTTTTGGTTGAAAAAATGGATTCACGTCTTTTGGCCCAACCTGAACATCGCCGGAAGTGGTCTCAACACTTCCGGTTTGTTTTTACCAGGTCAGTCCGTAATAATAAAAATCGAATAGGATAATAAAATTGCTAAGGAAGCAGGATAAGTCTTCTGCCTTCGAGCCTGTAATGCAGTCCCATCTTTTCCAGGGCAGGCAGCAGTTTGTTCAATGTAACGCCACGGGTCATTTTTCCCGTCAATGCTATATCAGGAATATCTTTTTCGTACACCACATCGATATCGTACCAGCGTTCGAGTTGTTTCATGATCTCTTGCAGGCTTTCATCTTCAAAATTGAACAAGCCTTTTTTCCAGGCCATCACTTTATCAGGGTCCACATTCTCTATCAATTGAACCGGCGCCTGTTTGGTAACCGATAAGCGGGCCTGCTGACCGGGCTTCAACACAACGTCCTTCCCTGCAATATTGGGGGTGGTAGCAACCGGAGTGATCCTTACAGCCCCTTCCAGTAAAGTGGTATTGATCAATTCTTCATTATCATAAGCGCTCACATTGAAATTGGTGCCCAATACTTCCACTTCGGCATTGTTCCGGGCCATTACTTTGAATGGCATTTCACGATCCTTCGCTACTTCAAAATATGCTTCGCCTGATAATTGCACTCTACGTTCCTTCCCTGCAAACACGGTTGGAAAATGGATGGAACTGGCAGCATTCAGCCATACTCTGGTGCCATCGGGAAGTGTAAGCTGGTATTGCCTTCCTTTGGGAGTAGACATCGTATTGTAAACAACCCCATCGCCGGTTCTCTCATACACGAGCGCCCCATTCACTACTGTAGCCTTCGCACCACCTTGCAGGGCTATCGCTCCATTTTTGATAGTATCCAGGGACACCAGGGTACCATCCGCTAATGTCAGCATAGCCCCCTCACAGCCAGGTAGAATAGTTGCCTGGGCCATACCTCCCGGTGCATTTTCGGTTGAGGGAGTTGGTTTGCCTGTCAACCACCAAATAGCTGTAATGCCCACCAGTATTACAATAGCAGCGGCTGCCCACCAGAATTGTTTCATATAGCGTACCCTGACCGGAGGCATTGCAACGATATCTTCCCGGGTGATTGTCCGGAACATGAACTCCCAATCGATGTTGGTATGGGCATTGCCCGAGGCCGGATTTTCAAGCACCTCAGCCAGGTACTGTTGAACAGCCGCTTCGTTCTCTCCGGCATTTATACCGGCAAACAATTCCTGCATTTCCTCCCAGGTTATCTGTTTCAGTTGGTATTGCTGCAACAGGTACCGTAACCGGTTGTGATTGGTTGTCATTGCCGAGAATTAAGATAGTAAAATGGATAAAAGGTTTCCCTGTATACGTAGACAATCGCCGGAAGAAACAGGACTGAAAAAAACTGAACTTTTTTTTATCAGGGTAACAGACAGGTCTGCCAGATGATGAATGGCAATAGCAAATGTGGCGCATGCCTGGCCAGGTGCTGCCTGATATGGCGTAAGGTTTCTACCAGGATATTTTTGACGGTGCTTTGGGAAAGTCCCATGATGGCGGCTATTTCTTCATGTTTCAGGTGTTGCACCCGGCTCATTCTGAAAACCGCTTGTTTTTTTGCTGATAATCCGGACACCGCTGCTTCGATCAACTCCTGGCTTTCCTTGGCCAGTAAGAGCTGTTCAGCATCGTTCACGGCCTGGTTCATATTTGCCCACAGTTCGTTTGTGAGTTGTTTGCTTCGGGCTACTTTCTTCAGGTAATTATAGGTATGGTTGCGCAGGATGGTATAGATGAAGGCGCGCGGTAATTCAACCTGGCTCAGGGCATCGCGGTTTTCCCAGATCTTCAGGAAGGTTTCCTGTACTATCTCTTCCGCGTCCACCGCAGAATGCGTGAATTCAAAAACGAAGTTGAAAAATTGTACCCGGTAGGCATCGAATAATTTCCTGAAAGCGCTCTTATCCCCTGCAGCTATATCCTGCAACCACTGTTTCTCAATATTTGAAGTGTCGGTAAGCAATTGGCAATTAGGGATCAGACAATTAATAATGAAGGCAATCTCTGCCGGTTTGGTAGGAAAGGTAAATAGAATGAAAACAAAAATAAGGGAATTTCTATTGGGAACTCATTGACTGGTGAAACCAGCATACTAAAAGCCCACCATGGATCTCAACAATCCCAGGATCAAACTTATCAGCACTAAATAAAGCATATTGAGCTTATACCGGTACAATAACAAAACAGATATTACAACCCAGGCCAGTGAAACGATATCAATACTATTGAAAGATATTATCTTTTCCCTGAACAATATCTCCTCTCCCAGGTAAAATGCCAGATTCACTATCACCCCTACCACTGCCGCCGTTATGAGTGACAGGACAGTTTTGATCATACCATTTTCCTGCGACTTCTCGATCAAGGGCGCTCCCATGAAGATCAAAATAAAATTAGGCAGGAAAGTAAAATAGCTGGCCACCAACAGCCCTATGGAGCCCATCACCAATGAACCATCAAAATGATTATAACCCGCCATGAAACCAATATAGGATAACACGATCACTAGTGGGCCAGGCGTTGTTTCAGCAAGCGCAAAGCCATCAATCATCTGCGACTTGCTCAACCACATCAATTTATTGGTGACCAGATTTGCCACATACGGGATCACAGTATAAGAGCCTCCGATGGTCAGGAATGCAGCTTTGGTGAACAATTGCGAAGAGCTTGTCCAAAAAGAAGGATCTGACAGGAAATTAGAAACATATAAGAACGGGATCAACCATAAACATATAAAGACTATCGCTTGCAGCACTATTTTTTTAAGTGAGACGGCAGGGTTACTTTGGTTGGAATTTATGTAATAGAGTGATTCTTGCTGGATGCTTTCCATTTTTTCATCTTCCCGCTTTTGAGGAGCTAACAACTTAGGGGAGATCAAATTCATCAGAATACCCAATCCAATAATTCCCACAATGATATAAGGCATTGGGATGTGAACGATATAAGAAAGCAGGAACGCCAATACGGCTACCAGAAAATGTACAGGAGTGATCAGGGCTTTCTTCCCTACTTTCCAGGTGGCAAACAAAATAATTCCCAAAACTGCCGGCTTCAGGG
>JAGIAP010000476.1 GCA_017744805.1 Chitinophagaceae bacterium
AGGCAATTGTAGTTAGATGATTGTCCGCAGAAGCCTCGGTGAGTGCGTCTAACGGGCCATGAAATTAACCATGTACGGCAAATAAGAAGAAAAATTCTTCCGGTTAACGGGAAAGCAGTTTCAATGCGATCTCTTTGCCACTGGTGAGGGCTGCTTCCACGGTTCCGATCAATGGCCCGTTATAGAACGCTTCACCGGCAAAGAATAGTGTTTCGGCTACGCCATTTTGGAGAGTGTCCATCACGGCGGCTGTTTCCACGGTAGCATAAGAGTAGGAGCCAAGCGTGTAAGCATCGGCAGTCCAGTTGATGATGGTAAAGGACCGGAGCATGCGCTTCAGGCTGTCTTCATCGGATTGAAAGATGGCAGCGAGGGAGCTCAATGCCAATTGGAGCAGTTGCTCATCCTTTCCCTTTGTCCATTTTTTTGCCGGAGGCCCTCCAAGCCATCCGGTCAATACGGCGCTTTGTTTGGGATACTGGGTCCACCAGGTGGGTACGGTTTCCTCAGACAGGATGAATTGAAGATCGTTCAATCGTTTTCCATGTACCGGATGATCTGTCCAGAACGGATGATCGAATTGTAACAGGAATTTGATGATGGCGCCCATGGCTGGTTTTTGAACAGCCGACATATACTCCGGAATGGCAGGATAAAAATGGATGCTGCCTGTTTCTCCATCGGCAGCCTTGAGCACATTCAATGGAATGGTGATGATCACCTGGTCGGATACAAATTGGCGGTTATCTGCAGCAATTGCTTTGACCGCCTGCATTTCCCAATGCAATTCTTTTATGGGAGTGGAGAGGCTGATCTGTCCACCCTGTTGAAGGTAATCATCCAGGAGGAACTGCATGAGACTGCTATAACCCTGATCGATCCTGTATTGCGGCGAGTCTTCCTCGGCCAGCCATTCCTGCCGGAGTGCGAAGGTGCTGGCGTCTGCGGGATCGGCCGTATCATAACCGGTAGCGAAACGGATAGCGGCTTCGCGCAGGTCTGCATATTCGGGCGTATGGAAATATTGGTCCAGGAAATCCTGCAGCGGAATATCTTTTTCCAGTTTTTGTAATTGCTGAGCAAAGGTATCCCAATGTGGAATGATCTCCTGGCTTTGGATCAGTTCTCCTTTCCTGAATTGCCACCAGGAGCCTGCAGCGAGGTGGAAGGACAGCCCTGCTTCATTCAGTAACGATTTAGTGATCGGGAGATCGCCATGAATGAATTCCGGCCCGTATTCAAGATATTCTCCTTCGCCGGATAGAACGGTATGTACCCTTCCGCCGATGCGGTCCCTGGCTTCCAGCAGGATGGTCTTCTTGCCGGCCCTTGCCAGTTCCCTGGCTGCCATCAGTCCGGCAGCGCCTGCGCCAATGATGATGATATCGTACTCTTGCATATAGATTGAATACAAAAAGGTACTACCATTCGTTCACCCGGCATGAAGATCCTGCATTAATTATTGGGGAAATGGGAACATTCCCTCGCATTGGGAGCCTTCCCACAAAAAAATCGGATCAAATTCCATATTCCGGGATCCCTTTTTTCTGTTACTTGTTGCAATACTAACTAATTGCCATATGAAAAAAAGTATCCCACTGGTACTGTTGGTATTTCTATTTACCAACTGTTTTTCCCAATCATTCACTCCCGGAAATTTTGTGGTACTCAGGATCGGGTCTGGTGCTGCGCCCATGGCGGCAGGAGAGGCCCAGGCCGTATTCCTGGATGAGTACAGTCCCTGCGGCGACCTGGTACGAAGTATCCCCATGCCGGTTGCTGTCAATGGCAGCAACAAACGATTGACGCTTCCCATTTCCACCAGCGATTACACGGAAGGGTATATCAGCCTTTCCCAGGATGGAAGCAAACTGGCGCTGGCAGGCTATGATGCAGACCCCGGCACTGCCGCCGTTTCCGCTGCCAGTTCCACTTCCGTAAAAAGAGTGATCGCGGTGGTGGACAATAATGGAAATGTGAACAGCAGCACTGCATTGAGCGCATTCAGCTCTCAGGTGGTGCGTGCCGCCGTGATCGAAGGCTCCGATATCTGGGTCAGCGGTGGCTCAGGTGGCATCATGTATACCACCCTGGGAAGCACCACGCATACACAGATCACTACAGCCACGGCCCGCGCGCTGATGGTGATCAACACACAATTGTATGCCAGTTCCACCTCCGGTTCATTCAGGCTGACAACCGTAGGAGCAGGACTGCCCACCACCAGCGGACAAACCATGGTGAACCTGCCCGGCACACCGGTCACCGGCAGCCCTTACCAGTTCTTCATCGTCAATGCAGGCAGTGGTTCGGATGTACTGTATATCGCGGATGATAACCTGTTGCGGAAATATTCGTTGTCCGGCGGATCCTGGGTGAGCAATGGCACCATCGGTGTGGCGGGAGATAAGTATCGTGCTGTAACGGGAAGCCAGAATGCCAGTGGACATGTGATCATCTACGCCATCAGGAAAAATGACAACACAACCGGCGCCGGCGGTGAGGTGGTGGCACTTACAGACAGCACCGGATATAATGCCAGTTTTGCATCGCTGGTACCCAACCTGATTGTGAGAGCCAATGATAATAATGTATTCAGATCCATCGTGATGGCTCCCGATCCTTCTTCTCCCTCCCTTCTTCATCCTGGCTCATCATCTCCCTTTCAAATGCAGCTCAGCCCGAATGCCGCGAAGGATAAGGTTTTGGTGACGTTCAATAACGAGCTCACAGGTAATGGTACGATAGTGATCACCAATGCTGCCGGACAGGTAGTGAAGAAAATAGAAGGGGCAACACTCCATTCAGGGCAGGTTTCCATCGAAGTGAAAGACCTGGTGAGCGGTGTGTACTATCTCACCCTGAACAGCGGTAACAAAAAAGAGACAAAGAAACTGCTCAAATTATAGACAAGGATTGCTTGCAATAAAATAAAAGTATATGCTTAGAATAATTACATTTTTACTTTTCATCACTGGTGCTGCAGAGCTGCAGGCCCGCCAGTTGCCAGAGCTGAAACCCGTACTGGATGCGCAGGCTGGCAACGCTGTGATCGATATCCCCGCAGGCACTTACCTGCTGAACAATATGAGCTACGGGGCTTACCAGTTCCTGAACCTGAACAATGTGGAGATCAGGGGCAATGGCTCCAGTATCATTTGCAACTCCCAGGAGCTCGCCTTCCGGTTCCTGAACTGTACCAATATCACGGTCAAAGATCTGAGTATCGATTACGATCCGCTTTGTTTTACCCAGGGAGTGATCGTTGCAAAGGATCCTTCCAATCTCTGGTTTGAAGTGGAGATAGATCCGGGCTATCCTGTAGACAATGTGAAGAATACCCGTGTACAATTCTATGATCCCAATACGCGGCAATTGAAAAGGAATAGCATCACTACGGGAGAAGGTCATTACACGGCCTTTGCGAAGATCGGCACCAGGCGGTTCAGGCTCACCAAAAATGCAGCCTGGGTGGCTTTTGAAAAAGTGGGCGACCTGGTGGTGATGGATGTGGTATCCACCAAGGCCAATCCCGCTGCACATTGCTTCATGTTGGAGAAATGCCAGAATGCTACCGTGCAGGATGTGACCATCTACGGATCCAATAGTTTTTCTTTTTACGAAAAGGATTGCAAAAGCTCACACTACAATCGATGCAAGGTGGGAAGAGGAAGCATGCCCACGGGCATTCCTGCCAGGTTGCGATCTGGCAATGCAGATGGCATCCATAGCGCATTGGCAAGCGTGGGCCCTTTGGTGGAGAACTGTGATATCAAACATAATGGGGATGATTGCATCATCGTTTGCGGGCGGTCATTTCCTGTGTGTAAGATCGATAGTGCTACCAAAAGCATATATGTTCTGAGCAGGGAAGGCCTTCCTGTTTTCTATGTGGGCGATACTTTGCAACAGGTATTGTATGCAGG
>JAGIAP010000477.1 GCA_017744805.1 Chitinophagaceae bacterium
TTCGAAAGCCTTTACTGCTACAGCACTCGCTTTGCTGGAAGAAGAAGGGAAACTGAAATGGGATGATCCCGTGATCGATCACCTGCCCTGGTTCAGGATGTCCGATCCTTATGTTACAGCGCATATGACCGTGCGCGATCTGCTGGTACATCATAGCGGCCTTTCCGCGTATGCCGGAGATATGCTCCTCTTCCCTCCCTCCACTTACAACCGGAAAGAAATAGTGGAAAAGATCCGCCTGCTCCCATTGAAATATGATTTCCGCACCACCTATGCGTATGACAATATCCTTTACCTTGCTGCGGGGGAACTGATCGCTGCCGTGTCGGGTATGCCCTGGGAAGATTTTGTACGAACAAGGATCTTACAAAAAGTGGGGATGAATGAGACCTTGTCGCGCTTCTCACTGATGAAAACAAGCGCGAATGTATCGGCATCGCATAGCCGTAATAATGGCACTATCAAAATAGTGGAAGGATTCTTTGACCAGGGGATCGGCGATACCGGTAACCCCGCCGGCGGCATCGCTTCCAATGCCAGCGATATGTGCCGCTGGCTGATCACACAACTCGACTCAGGCCGTACGCCCGAAAAGGCCGTTCTCTTCAAACCCGCTACCACCGTAGAATTGTGGAAGATCATCAGGCCCATGCCTATCTCACAATCTATACCCGAACTGAAACCTGCACAGATGGATTTCTACGGGTATTCACTGGGATTCCGCAGTTACAATTATGGTAAATACAAAATTGTGGGCCATGGTGGGGCACTGGATGGTTTCGTTTCACAGATAGCGATGGTGCCGGATCTCAACCTGGGCGTGGTAGTGCTCACCAACCAGGAATCTACGGGCGCCTACTGGTCTATCATCTATCATATCCTGGATCACTACATGAAGAACCCCGCCTTCGACTGGATGGCTGGTTATCGAAAACAACTCGATAGCAGCCTTGCCCGGCAGCAAAAGCAAATGCAGCAGAATACTGCGCCGCCGCTCGGTTCAGCACCTTCCCCCATCCCGGTAAAACAATATGCCGGCAAATTCACGGACCGGTTGTATGGCGATGTCACCATTTCAGAAAATGAAGGCAAACTCACCATGCGCTTCCTTCAACTGCCGCAACTGGTAGCTGACCTGAATTATTACCAGTTTAATACTTTCATCGCCCGGTTCCGCAATGCTGATCTGAAAGGAGATGCGTATGTGAATTTCTCCTTATCTGAAAAAGGAGAAATAACACAGATAAGCATGAAGAGCATCAATCCCGATACCAACTTGTATCTTGAAGACGTAAAGCTCGTGCCCGCGGTACCCGATAAAAAATAAACCGATCATCTAAACGAAATATTCAGCCATGTCCGCTTTATTCACTTTACTGTTCTCCGCCATGACCATCAACCTTACTGCACCATCCGATACAACGGGACTGCGGCAGGCACTCGATGCCGAATTTGGCAGTCACCCCGAAGCTGTTTTTGCTGTGGCCTTCAAAGACCTGTCCACCGGTAAAACATTCTTCATGAATGAGCATGCCTCCTTCCATGCAGCCAGCACCATGAAAACACCGGTGCTAATAGAGACTTACCGGCAAGCCGTGAAAGGAAAGTTCAAGATCAGCGATTCCATCGAGATCAAGAATACATTTGCCAGCATCGTGGATGGAAGCCCCTACTCGCTGGATTCCACGGACGACAGTGAGCATGATCTCTACACCCGCATCGGCACCAAACTGCCTATTTCGGATGTACTTTTCCGTATGATCACCAAAAGCAGCAACCTGGCCACTAATATCATCATCGACCTGGTAGGCGCCAAGAATGTACTGGCCACCATGCGCAAAATGGGCGCCAAAGACATCCAGGTATTGCGTGGTGTGGAAGACGATAAAGCCTTTGAGAAAGGGCTCAACAACACCACTACGGCCTATGACCTGATGCTGATCATGGAACATATCGCCAAAGGCAAGGCAGTGAATAAAACCTCCAGCCAGGCGATGATCGATATCCTGATGCATCAGCATTTCAAGGAAGGGATCGCCGGCAAACTGCCTGCTGATGTGAAAGTGGCCAGCAAAAGCGGATCTATCACCGCTATCTGTCATGATTCAGGCATCATATTCCTGCCCGATGGCAGAAAAATGGTGGTAGTGCTGCTCTCGAAAGGCATCCAGGATCAGAAGACGGCAAGCGGTATACTGGCCAATGCTTCCCGCATTCTCTACGATCATTTTGTACAATAACAAAATCAGACACCATGGATCTATCTAAATACAAAAAAAGTACACAGGCCGTGTGGGCAGGTGAGGATGATCTGTTCACCGAAGGGGCTGTTACCTCACCCATCGTGAACAGTGTGGCATTCTCCTACAAAGACCTGGACCATTGGCATGCCGTGGCCACCGGCAAATCGGATGGCCATATTTACAGCAGGAACACCAACCCCACAGTGGCAGTACTGGAAGCCAAGATACAAGTGCTGGAAGGAGCCGAAGCGGCCATCGCTTTCTCTACCGGTATGGGAGCCATCAGCAATACGCTCTTCACCTTTCTCACACCCGGCAAGCGCGTGGTATCTTTGAAAGATACTTACGGAGGCACCAGCCGGATATTCCTCGACTTCCTGCCTGTATACAATGCGGAGGTGAAGCTCTGCAACACCACCGATCATGAAGAGATAGAATCGGAGATCGCCAAAGGTTGCGATCTCGTTTACCTGGAAACGCCCACCAATCCTACCCTCAAAATTGTAGATATCAAAAGACTGGCGGCTGCCGCCAAAAAAGCGGGCGCCATTGTAGTGGTGGACAATACATTTGCCACCCCGGTGAACCAGCATCCACTGCAATTGGGTGCGGACCTGGTGATCCATAGCGCCACCAAATATCTTTGCGGTCACTCCGATGCCATGGGAGGATTGCTCTGTGGGAAAAAAGAACTGGTGGAGAAAGTATTCCGGTTCCGCGAAATAAACGGCGCCAGCCTGCAGGCCGATCCTGCCTATATGATCGCCAGGGGAATGAAAACACTGGAACTACGGATCGAGCGGCAGAACGCTTCAGCCATGAAGATAGCGCAATACCTGGAAGCACATTCCCGCGTGAAAGAGGTATTCTACCCAGGCCTGAAGTCACATGCAGGCCATGCCATCGCCAGGGAGCAGATGCGCGGCTTCGGTGGCATGATGAGCTTTTCACTGGACGGCGGTTATGAGCTCGTCAAAAAATTATTGCCATCGTTGAGGTTCACGCATCTCGCTGCCAGCCTGGGCTCTGTGAGCACCCTGGCAGGACCGCCACGTACTACCAGCCATGTGGAGCTGACGGAAGAACAGCGCAGGCAGCTCGGCATTCCTGAAAGCCTGATCCGGTACTCGGTAGGCATCGAGAATGTGGAAGACCTGCTGCAAGACCTCGATGATGCCCTTGCAGCCTTATAAAACCTATCCAGATCAAACAGTCATGAAGAAAATTTTCAAACACTCAGTATTATCTCTTGGAATTGGTATCTCCCTCTGCGCGGCCATTCCACTGTACGCGCAAACATCTTCAGTCAACACGGCGCTTCTTCCGATGGAGAAGGCCATGTTGACCGATAAGTCCAATTTCTTTTATCTCGATCCGGCACATTACCCTACCGGCGATGCCTCGCTTCCCATTGGCATTTTCGATTCCGGTACCGGAGGGCTCACCATCCTGAATACCCTGCTGCAATTTGATCAGCACAATAACAGCACTGGCAAGCCAGGCAAGGATGCAGTGGCCGATTTCGCCAAAGAAAAATTCATCTACCTGGCAGACCAGGCCAATATGCCTTACGGCAATTATTACAGCGAAAAGAAAAGCGATCTGCTGATAGAACATGTATTGAAAGATGTACAGTTCCTCATGTC
>JAGIAP010000478.1:0-3623 GCA_017744805.1 Chitinophagaceae bacterium
GCCCAATGTATTGGGTGGATTTATAGAATCCGGGGAAGTGAATGTAGAGTTTATCGAATCGATTAATGGAAATAAAGACCTGGCAGGTCTTAAAGGTATGCTTCAACGGGAATATTACAAAGCATTGCCTGGCCAACTGTTTAGAAAGATATTTAAGTCAAAATAGCAGTGTGCGCATGTCACCAAACCTAAATTGCTGAATTCATGAAGCTTACTACCAAGGAGTTTTGGGATGCCTCTTATACACAATCCGATTTTTTTGATCAGGGAGATCATGCAGTTGCCGATTTCCTGAATAAATACCTGGACAATGGTTCCTCGAAGACTTCGTTGGAACTCGGCAGTTTCCCTGGCTCATTTTTACCAACTATAGGTCGAAAAGGATACCGCCTTTTTGGGGTGGATTATAATGATCGAAATGTGAACGATTTGCCTCAGTGGTTGCGTAGCCAAAATCTGGCAGTTGGGGAATTTGTTTCAGGCGATTTATTTGATTTTATTGCAAAGAATAACCAGCAGTTTGATCTTGTATGCTCATTTGGTCTTATCGAACACTTTGAAAACTATGATGAGCTGATCAAGCTGCATCTTTCGTTGCTTAAGCCAGGCGGTAAGCTTATCATTACAACGCCTAACTTCCGGGGATGGCTTCAATACTGGCCTCATAAATTCTTTGATGCTTATAACCTTAGTAAGCATTATGTGCCAAGCATGAATCCGGGCAAATGGAAAAAAATACTCATAGGCGAAGGTGCGGAAGTGGCTTATGCGGGGTATTTTGGGGACTATGCATTTTGGGTTGATAGGGAGCAAAAGCGATCTGCTATTAATAAGAAATTATTACGCGTTACAGAGTGGTCTATTTTTCAGCTGCGTAAAATACTTTGGTTCCAGTCCTCTGCATTTTCTGCATTCTGTGGTATTGTAGCAACCAAAAAATAATGAGGAGGCTTAAGATTTTACAGTGCCTGGTTTTTTATTTACCAAACAGGATTGGAGGCATCGAGGTTTATGTGCATTCGCTTAACTTAAGCCTGTTGAAAAAGGGGCATGATGTAAAGGTGGTGGTGCCGAATTATCCTGGTGAGAAGCCTTATGCCAAAGATCACGAAGGGGTGCCGGTAGTCTCTTATACTGAATTTCAAAATGAAACAAAAGCTGGTTTTGAAGGAGATGTAGCGGGTAAAAGCCTGCCTGGCTTTATTGATATTCTCAAGCAGGAAAAACCTGATGTTGTACATTTCCACCAGTTGACGAATAGCAATGGTATTTCCATTTTTCACATGCAGGCAGCCCGGGAGCTTGGTATCAAGGTGTTTTATACCAATCACCTGGCTGGCTTAACCTGTACAACCGGGAAAATGGTGTACCGGGAAAAGCAGGTTTGTGATGGGATAATGAGGGAGGTAAAATGCGCCGTTTGTGATCTAAAAAAATATGAGATCAAAGAGGCTGTAGCATGGGGTATGGTACAGTTTGGAGCAGGAATATCATCCTTTTTACCTGACTACACCGACTCAAAGTTGATGCAGCTGCTTACGTATTCGAAGCGGATAGCCCGTAAAAAGAAACGGGTCAAGGCTTTATTTGAATTGGTAGACCGGTTTATTGTTATTACAGATTGGTATCATAGGGTTTTGCAGTTGAATGGAATAAAGACAGATAAAATTAGAGTGATCAAGCAAGGCCTGCCATTGGGCGATACCCTATCGGATCAGCGATCCAATAACCCCAGTGCTACACAGATTAGATTGATATTTATTGGGCGCATATTTCCTGAAAAAGGATTGCTGGTACTTTTAGAGGCATTGGAAGGGATTGATGCGGGTGCTTATTCCCTGGATATATACGGCCAGGTTGATGATGAGGAATATTTCAAGAGATGTGAAAAGATTTATAAGGACAAAGCCAATATTTCTTATCATGGGTACATAAACAGCAAAGAGATCGTTAACACCATTGGCAATTACGATGTACTTGTGCTTCCTTCTATGATAGCAGAAATGGCTCCTCTCGTTATTCGTGAAGCTTTTGCTGCGAACGTGCCGGTGATCGGAACAGCTATTGGTGGTATTAGCGAGGAAGTAAAGGACCAGGAAAACGGGCTTTTATTTGAGATGGGGGATGTGAAAGCGTTAAACGGGATTCTTAAGCGACTAATTAACGATAAAGGGTTGCTTAAGCGATTAACAGAGAACGTAGAAAAGCCTACTTCTTTTGAAGTGATAGCCGATCAGGTTGAACAGGAATACCAGGCTATATGTTTTTCAACCACCTGATGGAATAGAGTTATATTATTGAATGTATAAGCGATGATTGAATGAGAATATTATTACTGATGGATCCCTTCATTCCCGTACCGCCGATCCATTATGGTGGCATTGAAAGGGTGATCTATGATATAGCCTGCAAGTATGTTGAAATGGGACATGAGGTAACGTTAATAGCGGGTCCTGGCTCTAAGTCTCCCGGAAGACTGATCACTTATGGACAAAATGGCCCGGGGTCAATGAAAATAGACTGGGCACTGATGAAGGAGGTCCATACTATTGTTTCCCGGGAAATCAAAACCCACGATGTACTGCACAATTTCGGGCGATTGGCTTTCTTGTTTTCCATAGCGTGGACTGGCATCAGAAAGATACAGACCTACATGCGCTACATCACCCCGAAGAATATCAGGATGCTCAACCTTTCAGGTATTCGTAATGCTACCTATACAGCGGTTTCCGATGCTATCGTGAAAACAGGTAAGCCCGGCGGCGGCGATTGGAAAACAGTATATAATTGTGCGCCTGTAGATCAGTTTGATTTTGTACGGGAAGTGCGAGCAGATGCGCCCCTTGTTTTTTTGGGAAGGTTGGAGCGTTGTAAAGGTGCTCACAGTGCCATAAGTGTTGCAGAAAAAACAGGCCGGAAACTGATCATAGCAGGCAATATTTCAACCCTGGAACACGAAAAAGAATATTTTCACCAGGAGGTAGAGCCAAGAATTGACGGAAAACTAATTGAGTACATCGGTACTGTAAATAACGAGCAAAAGAACAGGCTTCTTGGCAGTGCTGCGGCGATGCTGCTGCCTATCGAATGGTATGAGCCATTTCCCGTGGTTTTGCCTGAAGCTTTTGCCTGTGGTACACCTATCCTTGCATTTCCGGGCGGCGGAGTGCCGGAAGGAATAAGGCAGGGAGTAACAGGCTTTCTGTCGGATACCGTAGATCAAATGGCTGCTGATGTAAACAGGATCGGTGAGCTCAGTAGAGAAAGCTGCCGGCAGGAAGCGCTTTCCAAGTACAGTGACACAGTTATTGCGACCAACTACTTAAAATTATACCAATCAAAATGATAAAAAAGATCCTGACGGGGCTCATTCCCGATTCATTTAAGCAGGAGTTTAAAATAAAGCTTGGTGCTCCGCATATGTTCTGGAGCTTTGAGAACCTGAAAAGAAATGGATTGGATGCAAAACAAATTTTAGATATAGGAGCCTATAAAGGAGAGTTTACGGAAGAGATGTTAAAGATCTATCCAAAGGCTTCTTATCTTATGATTGAAGGTAATCCCGAGCGGAAGCCAGATCTGGCAGCTTTTATGGAAAAGAAAAAGTCGTTTAATATAAAGAC
>JAGIAP010000478.1:3633-3888 GCA_017744805.1 Chitinophagaceae bacterium
GCAGTGTCCATTACATGAAAATTTTTCTGCTCGCCAGAAGTACTTCCAAGGAGCGCTATCTCAGTCTTTATATTAAACGACTTTTTCTTTTCCATAAAAGCTGCCAGTTCTGTGCTGGATGAATATGTTAATCCTGAAGCTGTTACTATTCAGCTAACCTCTAATACACTGGACGAGGTTGCCAGGAAGCATGCCTTTAATAATGTTTCGCTTGTAAAGCTGGATGTTCAAGGGTACGAACTCGAAGTACTGAAA
>JAGIAP010000479.1 GCA_017744805.1 Chitinophagaceae bacterium
CTTTCCATGAGATCCTGTGCTTCTCCCGTGCCGGAAGCCACGAAGGCCCTGAAGTCTGTAGGTTCCCAATCGTTATCGTTCACAAGTTTCCAGGCAGGCTCGCAGGTGATCAGCACGCGGGGATCGCTGATAGTAGTACAGCTTTTCACATAGGTTTCCGCCATATTGTAACGGAGCGCATCGTTTCCGAAGTTGATGGTATTGGTAGGATAATTATTGATACTGGCCACATACTTGTAGGCAAAATTATCTTCCATCTTTTCAAACAAGGGAAACTTTGCATTATCGGCCAGTGTTTACGTGAAGCGCTGTTTGATCTTCAGATCGGCATCCGCTTCTTTCTTACTCAATGCAATCAGTACCCGAAGTTTGAAAGCATTGGTAACCCTTCTCCATTTGGTGAAGTCTCCATTGTAGAAGAAGTCGCCACTCACGCTGGCTTTCCTGTCATCCAGTGATTTGAGATCATTATTGGCTTCATCCAGCCAGGCGAGTACCTGCAGGAATACATCTTTCTGTGTATCATAGGCAGGTTGCAACAATTCGGATCCTTTCAGGGCATCCTTCAGTGGCACATCGCCCATCAGCGAAGTGAGGTTGTAGAAATAATACGCGCGAAGGAATTTGCCGATGGCATGATAAGCGGTCTGATTGCTCTTTTCAAGCCGTTCCGCTTCCTTATCCATTTGAACGATATTCTTGAGCGTATTGGTGTAGATATCGAATGGTCCATTATTCCAGTTGTATTGATTATCTCCGTAATACTGGTAATTGCGGCAGTAATACTGACTGTACCGCGCCACAGCGCCGAAGGGCTCCACGCCACCGATACCGGCAGAGAGATCGTTCAGGAGCTTGTTGAGCAAAAGATTGGGAGGCGCCACATCAGACACATTGGGATTCTTTTGCAGCTCATCGAATCTTTTCTGGCAGGATGATACGATGATCATATTTGCAACAGCCAGCAGGTAAAATATCTTTTTCATATTGATGCTTATTGACTGGTGTTAGAATGTAAGATTCAGGTTGAAGCCAAAACGGCGTGTGGCCGGCGTTTGCAGATCGGAGCCACTGGCTTGCGTGAATTGATCGGGATCTACGTCCTTGTATTGGGAAGGGAAGAACAGTGCCAGGTTCCTGCCTACCAGTGAGAGCTCGGCCTTTTTGATGAATGATTGCCCAAGAAGGCGCTCAGGCAGGCGATAGGTGAACGTGATCTCGCGAAGCTTCGCAAATGTTTTACTGATGATATTGAGCTCACCAATATTGGCATAGCGGCTGCTGTAGTTCTGAACGGTGGTGGCAGTGGTATTGGCTTTCTGCTGAAGATCCTTCATATTGAGGATCTCGCCGGTAACGGGATCGAGCTGGATCGTGCCAACCAGTGTAATGCCGGGAGCTACGAGGGACCCACCCTTCACATCATCCGGTCGATGTTCACCCCATAATCCCGTAGCTGTTTCAATATGCCTTCCGCCCTGCAATGTTTTCTGACGAACATAATCGTGGATCACACCGCCTACCACGCCATCGAACTGGAAGGAAAGCCTGAATTCTTTATAGCTGAATGAATTGGTGATACCCCATGTCCAGTCAGGATCGGCATGTCCGAAGATGCGTTTGGCATCGCCCTGGCCGGCATCGCGGAAGCGCATCAGCAATCCATCCGAACCATGAACGAGCTGCCCATCAGGCGTGCGGATAAACCCTTCGCCATATACCAGGTCAACCCTGTCGCCATCCTTGCTCCAGTTATCGGGTGTTGGATGCTTGATCCAGGTGCGTACGAAAGTGCTCCAGTTCACATTCACGTTCCAGTTGAAATTTTTGGTCACTACCGGTGAGCCGGACAAGGTGATCTCCCAACCACGGTTGCGATAAGCGCCATAATTGGTTTTGATATACTCGTACCCCGATGTAGGGGAAATGATATCATTCCTGTTGCTGAGCAATTCAGATCTTGAATTGAACCAGGTCACATCCAGGTTCAGCCTGTTCTTCAGGAAACGGATATCCATTCCCAACTCTACCGTTTTCTTGTTATCTGCCTGAAGGTTCGGATCCAACAGACCATTGGCATATACAACACCCGGAGCATTGTTGTAATTGCCATTCTGAATGGCATAACCGGTATAGATCAGATCGTAGATCCCCATATTGATGGGCGTTTTGTATTCCTGTCCATAGCTTTGCCCTGTACCGAAACCGATTGAAGGCTGACCGATGGTAGCATAGATACCGGCATTCCTTCCTTCGGCGTAGGACCCGCGGAATTTCAGGAACGAGATGGCATTGGGCAACCGAGTATAATCAGATACCGTGGTTGACAGACCGATGGATGGATAGAAATAGGTGTTCTTGTCCTTACGCAGGGTGCTCACTTTATCCACTCGACCGGTCGTGTTCAGGTTCAGGAAATTGCCCACGCCCAGGTCCATGGAGTAGTAAGCGCTGAGCATTATATTTTCCAATGCCAGTGAAGCGCTTTTTGCAGGCCTCAAAGTATTAGCCAGGGTGTACAGGCCGGGAACGCTCAGGTAGTCTGTGGTAGCGATGCTTCCGTTGTAGCGCGCCGTTCTGATATTACCACCGGCAAAGGCATCCAGATTGAGGAGATTGTTGAGGAAACGACGACTGTATTTGACCTGCAATTCGTTATTGGATTCGAAGAAACTGCGATTGTCTTCCCGGTAATCGCCCAATCTTTCATCACGGTCATATGCACCTGCCGATACCGGCATTTTCTCCTGGCGGAACACATTGTAAGTGGAGATGCCGGGACGGTACATCAGTTCGAAGTCCTTTGCAAATTTCCAGTTGAGGGATACATATCCATACACATCATTCTTGTAATGCGGGCGGAGCCATTCATATACCATGAACCAGGGATTGTTGTAACGTTGGTACTCGGCATATTTCTGTTGAATGCCTTCCTTACCGGGTTGCCAGTAATTCCGCATGTCTTTCATGCTCCAGTCGGCACCGGCCCAGATGATGACATTATAGATCATGCTGTTGGGGCCATAATCCACATCGGGAAAATTGGGAGAATATTGACGGCTGTAATTGATATCTGCCGTGAGGCGGATCTTGTCCGTGAAATTGTATCCCGCGCTCATATTGAAATTGGTGGTGTTGACGCTCATATTGGGGACGATGGAGCGCTGATAGGTATGTCCAACGCCGAATCGCAGGTCGTATTTATCGCCATGCGAGGCGATGGAAATATGATTGGTGGATAAGATCCCTGTTTGCAGGAATTCTTTCAGATTATCCTTGCCGCGGGCCACCCAGGGCGTTGGCGCAATATTTCCCTTAAACACGGTTCCGTCCGCGAATTTCGTTTCATAGGTTTTGTTGGGGTCGTACGCGCCATCGTATTGGGGAATGAGCTGTCCTTCAAATTTCGGTCCCCATACATCGTAATCGTTATCGTTCAAACCACCACCACGGCCATCGCCGAAGGCATATTTCCCTTTTGAACCGGGACCGTATTCGTCCTGGTATTTGGGCAGTGCCAGGAAGCCTTTATCGAACATGGTGCTGGAGTTGAATTCGATGGCGAACCCTCTCTGGTCTTTAGTACCTTTTTTGGTGTTGATCACGATGGCGCCGTTACGTGCGAGTGAGCCGTACAGGGCAGAGGCTGATTGTCCTTTCAGGAAAGTATAACTTTCTATGTCATCAGGACTGATATTCCAGGTATCGGTAGTGATGGGCACGCCATCCACCACAAACAGGATATTTCCCTCTCCGCGAAAATTGATGGAGGGCTGACGCAGCAATTCACTTCCGATATTGACGGTAAGGCCGGCCACTTTCCCCTTGAGACTATTGATGGGATTGGGTTCCCGCGCCTTGATCAGGTCGGCGGCCTTCACATCC
>JAGIAP010000047.1:0-18991 GCA_017744805.1 Chitinophagaceae bacterium
TTCCGTAGCTGCCGGCCTCGCGGCGGAAGCAGGGGGAGTAAGCGGTCATCCTGATGGGCAGATCGCTTTCTTTCACCAGTTCATCGCGATAGATATTCGTAACGGGAACTTCGGATGTGGGTATCAGGTAGAACTGATCTTCTGTAACGAAATACATCTGACCTTCCTTATCGGGCAGTTGGCCAGTGCCGAAAGCGGAAGCCTCATTCACCATGAACGGGGGAATGATCTCCGTGTAACCCGCAGCGGTATTGTAGTCCAGGAAATACTGGATCAGTCCGCGTTGCAGGCGGGCGCCCTTACCAGTGTACACGGGAAAACCGCTTCCGGTGATCTTGTTACCCAGTTCGAAATCGATGAGTTTGTATTTTTTAGCCAGATCCCAGTGGGGAACGGCATCTTTATGCAATGAAGGTTTGGAACCGCCTTCGCGAACAACCACATTGTCCTCGGGCGTTCTGCCTTTGGGAACATTGGCGGAAGGGAGATTGGGAAGTTTTACGATGGTGGCTTCCAACTGTTTTTCAACGGCAGTCAACTGTTCCGAGATAGGCTGAAGGCTCTGTTTCAGCGAAGCCACTTCCGCCTTGCGGGATTCGGCTTCCTCTTTCTGACCTTTCGCCATTAACTGCCCGATCTCTTTGGATGCGCTGTTCACCTTTGCCTGGGTATTGTCGAATTCCAGTTGAAGTTTCCTGCGTTCATCATCCAATGCTATGATCTCGTCAACCAGCGACAGCTCCTGGAAATGTTTAACGGCCAAACGCTCTTTTACCTGTTCTGTGTGCTGTCTGATAAATGGAACCTGTAGCATTATTCAAATGATTTGCAACAAAGATAATTCCTGAACGGTAGATTATTGTTGGGTTTTCAACTTGGTATAAATTCCGGGAACATTGATCTCCATCCAGCGGTCGGGGGCCGCCAGCTCATTGAACCCGTATTGCCGGTAAAGCCCATGTGCATCTTTGGTGCCCAGCATCATACGGCGCAGGCCCTGCAGATCGGGGTGGTCCATGATCACGCTCATCATCCATTTACTGATCCCGCGGCCCCGGAAATCCTCATCTATGAAAACATCGCAGAGATAGGCAAAAGTGGCTGAATCGGTGATCATCCGGGCAAAGCCGATCTGGTGGCCATCCGCATAAACCCCAAAACAGAGAGAGTGCTGAATGGACCGCTCCACCACAGACCGGGGGATGTCCGTTGCCCAGTAGGTTTGGGAAAGCTTTGTTTGGATATACCCGATATCTAGCCGGTCCTTGCTTGTACTGATAGTGAAATTGTCTTTATGCCAGTCCATTTTTCTTCTTTTTCATAAAGTTAAGCCCTTGAAAAATAGCAGGCTTTGTCAGATTCATATCATTATTTATCTAATAGATGCGATGTAAGGCCTGCATCGGATTTACTGCCTATCTTTGCAGCTATGCATGTACAGGACGATCTGATGACGCGCTGGTGGACGCTGGAAGCGAAGCTGGTGGAAAGGTTTGGAAAGAAACCCGATATGGAGACCATCCTCTTCCTTATCGGTATCCAGGAATTGGGAGTGAAGCCGAAGTTCACCAAAGAACAGAAGCAGGATCTCATGCATATTGCCGTATGCTCACTGATGGCTCAAAGCGGTTATTACGAACTGGAAGGAGTGGATAAAGATGGATGGCCGCATTTCAAACAGCTAAAAAGTTTACCCGTGATGAATATGGTAGAACAGGAGAATTTCCTGAAAGACCATATCCTGTTGTATTTCGACCGGGTAGGATTTTAAACTGAAGTCCCCAAAAAATACCATGAACCGACTGCTTGCGCTGGCAGCCCTGCTGCTCATCATTGCCTCTTGTAATCCCCGACTCTCTAACGGCCTCCATGTGAACGACCTCCAGAAAGATGTGGAACTGGTAACCAGTAAAGGGAAGATCGTTATCAGGCTTTCCGATTCCACGCCACTTCACCGCGATAATTTCCTGCGGCTGGTTCAGCAACATTATTACGATAGCATCCTCTTTCACCGGGTGATAGATCATTTCATGATCCAGGCCGGCGACCCGGAAAGCAAACGCGCAAAACCCGGTGTGGAACTGGGCAATGGCGGTCCGGCATACACCGTGCCCGCCGAGATCAGGGCTTCCCTCTTCCATAAAAAAGGCGTGATCGCTGCCGCCAGAACAGGAGATGATGTAAACCCGATGAAAGCCAGCAGCGGATCACAGTTCTACCTGGTGCAGGGAAAACGGTTCACCGATGCAGGCCTGGATTCCGTGGAGAACTTCCGCCTCAGGCGCAAGCTGCCTGCAGCGCACAGGGAAGTGTACAAAACGATCGGCGGCACGCCCCACCTGGATCAGAACTATACCGTATTCGGCGAAGTGATCAGTGGTCTCTCCGTGATAGATAGCATCGCCGCGGTCACTACCAGTGGCCGGGCAGGTGGCGACAGGCCCCTGCAGGATGTACGGATCCTGAAAGCCAGGCTGATAAAGAGAAAATAATCCCACGATATGCTCATCAACCGAAAACTATTGATGGCCTGTGCAATCACGGGTAGCATCGCCTTATCCACCTCCTATAACGGTGTGGCGCAGTCGAAAAAAGAAGAGATCCTGTTGCAGCAGACCAGCGAGGTGAACAACCTGATGGTTCAATACAATGCAGACAGGGGAAGCCTTAGTCGTTTTTATGCGGTTCCTTATTCCCCCGAAAAGCGGGAGCGTTTTGTCCAGTTCCAGCAAGAATATCTCCGTAAACTGGAAGCTCTTCCCTTCGATCAGTTCTCTACAGGCTCGAGGGTGGATTATATTCTTTTCAAAAGGAATCTCGATAACCAGCTTCGTATGCTGGCAGCAGAAGCGAAAGGCTATGCGGCCATTAGCAGGTTCATCCCGTTCGCACCAGCGATATATGATCTTGAAAAGCAGCGCAGGCGCGGTATTTCACAGGATGGCAAAAAGTTGGCTGCCGATATGTTCCAATGGCAACAACAGATCCGCCAAAGCATGCAGCAATTGCAGCAGGAACCGGAAATGGATATGGCCCTGGCAGAAATGGCCTCCGGAGCGGCCCGGGGCCTTCAACAGGCACTCAGATCAGTTTTCGATTTTTATTACGGATACGATCCCGGATTCACCTGGTGGGTGGACAAACCCTACAGGACCACCGATAGCTTGCTGAATGCCTATTCCGGCCAACTGAAATTGAAAGGAAAGATCACCACTACGCAAAAGGATGATGGCAGTGGCATCATCGGAAAGCCGATCGGCCGCGAAGAGCTGATCCGTCAACTGCAATATGAAATGATCCCTTATACTCCGGAAGACCTGATCGCCATGGCTAACAAGGAATTCGCCTGGTGCGACCAGGAGATGCTGAAAGCCAGCCAGGAAATGGGTTTCGGGGATGACTGGAAGAAAGCGATGGAGGTGGTGAAGAATTCGTATGTTCCTGAAGGTAAGCAACCCGAACTGATTCTCCGGCTTTTCAATGAATCGGTGGACTTCCTGAAAAAGCATGACCTGGTGACGATACCACCACTGGCGGAAGAAACCTGGAGAATGACCATGATGAGCCCACAGCAGCAGTTGGTGAGCCCTTTCTTCCTCGGTGGCGAAGCTATCCTGATAGCATATCCTACCAATACTATGGAAGAAGATGATAAACTGATGAGCATGCGGGGCAATAACCCGCATTTCTCCCGCGCTGTGGTGCATCATGAGCTGATCGCAGGCCATCACCTGCAGGGCTTCATGGGCAATCGGTTCAAGGCTTACCGTGAATTTGACACACCCTTCTGGACCGAGGGCTGGTCGCTTTACCAGGAGTTCATTCTCTGGGACCTGAAATTCCCCCGCTCGGCTGCAGACCGCATCGGGATGCTGTTCTGGCGGATGCACCGATGCGCGAGGATCATCTTTTCACTCAATTATCATTTAGGCAACTGGACACCGCAGCAATGCATCGATTTCCTGGTGGAGCGCGTGAACCATGAGCGCGCCAATGCAGCAGGAGAAGTGAGAAGAAGCTTCACCGGCGGCTATGGGCCGTTATACCAACTGGCCTATATGGTGGGCGGACAACAGTTTTATGCCCTTAAAAAGGAACTGGTGGATACAGGAAAGATGAGTTATAAAGAATTCCATGACGCCATACTTCGAGAGAATGGAATGCCGGTGGAGATGGTCCGGGCAATCCTCATTCAGCAACCACTCAAAAAAGATTTTGTGACCGGATGGAAATTTTATGGCAAATAGATCGCTTTTCCTAATCTTTGCAGCACTAAAACATACGTCATGAATTTTCCTGATAACCTCCGCTATACCAAAGATCACGAATGGATCCTTCTGGAAGGAAATGTAGCAACTATTGGTATAACTGAATTCGCTCAGCGTGAACTGGGTGACATCGTTTATGTGGATGTTCCCACTGTGGGCAAATCCCTGGAAGCTGAAGAAGTGTTCGGAACTGTGGAAGCTGTGAAAACGGTTTCTGATCTTTTTCTGCCTGTTGCAGGAACCATCAATGAGTTGAATGGAGAGCTGGACGGTAGCCCTGAACTGGTGAACACTGATCCATACGGAGATGGATGGATGATCAAAATGACTGTAAAGAATGTGGCTGATGTGAGCGCCCTGATGGATGCCGCTGCATATGCAAAGCTGGTGGGCGAATAGATCCGGAACTATACCTTTTTCGTATATAAAAGAGTGGTTTGTATATCCACTCTTTTTTTATTATATTGGGCCACGCTTGGGTTAATCTAACTTTTGGCCACCACACAAACATATACTGAACAACAACTCGTATCCTTGTTAAAACACAGGGACAATAAGGCTTTTGGCTATCTCTACGACAACTATTCCGGGGCCTTGTACAGTATAATAGTACAGATATTGACTGATGTGGAACTTGCCAATGATATTCTCCAGGAAGTTTTCATCAATATCTGGCGAAAGATTGACAGTTATGATCAAACGAAGGGCACATTATTCACCTGGATGCTGAATATCGCCAGAAATGCTTCAATAGATACTTTACGTTCCAAGACCTATCAAAACGACAGGAAAAACCAGCCGATGCCGGGCATCGTTGACGATCAGTTCGACGGTCAGACCGCTCAGCCCAATGTAGACAATATTGGTTTCAGGAAAGTGCTGGGGCAGTTAAAGGAAGACCAGCGCATTCTGATAGACCTTGCATATTTCAAAGGGTATACACACGAAGAAATAGCAGCAATTCAAAATATACCGTTAGGAACGGTTAAAACACGTATCAGGAATGCATTGATTCAATTACGGGGAATTTTAAAGTGAACATACAGGAATACATATCAAGCGGTATCGTCGAAATGGTGGTACTGGGGCTGGCAGGCCAACAGGAAAGGGAAGAGTTTGAGCAACTCTGTGCCCAATATCCTGAATTGGTGGCTGCCCGTGACGCATTTGAACAAAAGCTGGAGGATTACTACCTGCAACATTCCTCCACTATTGTACTTCCTGTTGGGTTAAGGCAAAGTTTGATGGAAGCAACTCTAACCACTTCTCATAATCAAACCAAACCAACAAATGTAATCACTATGGAAAATGCCAACAGACCCGTACGGCGCACCAACTGGCTAGCTGTAGCATCCGTCATTCTCTTGATTGCCGTTGCTTATTTTGCTTACCAATCTCACTCTCAAAATGAGGATCTTAAAAAAGCCAATGCTGAATTGAAGCAAAGGGCTGACTCGTCAGATGCCATCCTCAATCAGATCCTGGCCGAACAGAAAGTATTCAAAGATTCCAACGTAACCGTTGTGAGCATGGAAGGTACCAAGATCGCTCCCCGCTCTTCTGCCAACGTTTACTGGGACTCAGCCAACAGCAGTGTTTACCTGGTTGTAAAGAACATGCCTAAGCTGCCCAATGATCAGCAATACCAACTCTGGGCACTGATCGATGGCAAACCCAAAGACCTCGGCGTGTTTGATTCCGACCAGGAAAAGCTCATCCTGAAAATGAACAATACCCAAAAAGCTGAGGCATTTGCCATCACCATCGAAAAAAGGGGAGGCAACCCATCGCCCACCCTGGAGAAGATGCAGTCCATGGGTAAGACCAAGGCGCCTTTATGACGAGAGGCCGCTAACACCACTGACAATATTATTTATGAAAGATTCCCCCGGGAATCTTTTTTTATGTATCAGCATTCTGTAACATTGTTCAAAATCAGAGGTCCCTTGGAGATCAAATCTTTGTACCTGAAAAAAGTGCTTAGCTCGAAATACACGCCGCTAACCTGGACATTTCTCATCCTGGTATTGCTCTGCCTGCCCGGAAGTGCCATCGAGAAATTGGATGGTCCCAGGATCCCTCATTTCGACAAATACGTTCATTTTCTGCTTTTTGCAGGTTGCTGCGGCTTGTGGAGTTTTTACCTGAGCTGTAAAAAATATTCCCCGGAAAGACTTAAAAAATGGTATTTACAGGTATTCCTCATTACCGTGATCTATGGAGCTGTATTGGAGGTGGTTCAGTATTATTTTGTGCCTGACAGGAGCTTTGATCTGGGAGATATTGCAGCCGATGCGGCAGGGGCCTTTGCAGCCTACCTGCTATTTCACTTTAATTTATTGAAAATCAACATAGCCAGTTAGTACAAAAAAATTGGCCCCTGTAGATACAGGGGCCGTAACCAAAACTAACTGCTTATGAGAAAATTGACTGCTTTATGTGTAAGTCTTTCAAAAGAACTACAACCAGTATAACGCAAATCCGATGCCATTAGTATAACCCCGCCCGTTAAAGAAGGGTTAACCCTCAAATTCAACTGCTACTTCCGGATCTTTAAAGAGCTTCATTCTTTTGACACCACAAAGGAACCAAGAGTAGGCCGAATTTCCTCTATTTCGAAAGAGTTTTTTCAAAATGTTAACAATCCATTCATACTCAATCGTCCCCGCAATACAGGTTTTACATGAACTAAATACAGCGTCACGATTAAAAAAATATTAAACCCTCAAAACAATAGCTTTTCACTGCCAGCTTGTCTTCCAGGGTGGAAGAAATGCCATGACAGGCTGCTGCCGGAGCAACTAACTGCTATTTACAAACGAAGACGAACTTTCCTTGATCCTGCTTAGTTCTGCTTGGTGAGCTTTTCCGCATTCTCGGCAAACTGGAGGGCATCGATGAACTCCTGGATGCTGCCGTTCAATACCTCGTCGAGGTTATAAACGGTCATGCCTATACGATGATCAGTTACACGCCCCTGCGGATAATTGTAAGTTCTGATCTTCGCACTGCGGTCACCCGTACTTACGAGGCTCTTACGATGGCGGGCGATCTCATCCTCCTGTTTGCGCACCTGCTCTTCATACAATCTTGTACGAAGCATTTGCATGGCTTTTTCGCGGTTGCCGAGCTGAGTACGCTCGGTCTGGCACATTACTACAGTGCCCGTGGGAATATGCGTGAGAATAACCTTGGTTTCCACTTTGTTAACGTTCTGACCACCCGCACCACCGCTTCGCGCAGTTTCCATTTTCACGTCACTGTCTTTCACTTCCACATCCACTTCCTCCGCTTCGGGCATCACGGCCACGGTTGCTGCGGAAGTGTGCACACGGCCGGACGCTTCCGTATCAGGAACGCGTTGAACGCGGTGAACGCCAGACTCGAATTTGAGGGTGCCATACACATCATCTCCCGTTACTTCCACCTGCACCTCTTTGAAACCACCTACAGTGCCCTCGGTTTCGCTCAGTACAGCTGTTTTATAGCCTCTTCTTTCACAATAGCGGAGATACATGCGAAGCAGGTCGCCGGCAAAAAGGCTGGCCTCGTCGCCACCGGTACCGGCGCGGATCTCGAGGATCACGTTCTTCTCGTCCTGGGGATCTTTCGGGATCAGTAATTGGCGGATATGGGCTTCCAGTTTTTCTTTACTTTCTTCCAGGGCGGGCAACTCTTCCTTGGCGAGCTCGCGGAGCTCGGCATCATCACCGTTCAGGGCGCTGCGATAGCTGTCCACGTCGTTCAGCAGGCTTACATAGTCCTTATGGGCCTGAACAATCTTTTCCAGGCTCCGGTATTCCTTGCTGAGCTCCATGAATTTGCGGTTGTTACCAACGATCTCAGGATTGGTCAATGCCACTCCCAGGTCTTCAAACCGCGCAGTGATCGCTTCTAATTTGTCTAACATGTTTACAGTATTTTTACGCCCGGGATTTTGAGCCTCCGGTTGAAAGGATGGCAAAGTTAATCGATTTCGGCGTTCTTATGACTTACAGAAAGTTCAAAGCAGACCAAATATTTACAGGCACCGCCCTGCGGACCGGCGGCGAGGTGCTGATCACCCGCCAGGATGGTCAGGTTGAAGCCATTGTGCCCGCCGCGGATGCGGGAGATGAAGTGCAGGAATTGACCGGCATCCTTAGCCCCGGCTTCGTAAATGCGCATTGTCACCTGGAGCTCAGCCATATGAAGGGCAGGATCCCGGAAGGTACAGGCATGGTGGACTTTCTCCTGGGGGTAATGAAACAAAGGAATTTCCCCCGGGAAGAGGTATTGCAGGCCATCAGCGATGCGGAAGAAGCCATGTGGAACAGCGGGATCGTGGCTGTGGGAGATATCTGCAATACGCCGGATACCATTCCTCAGAAAAGCAAAGGCAGGCTCAGGTACAGGAATTTCGTGGAGACCATGGGATTCATTCCGGCCACCGCCCCGCAGCGTTTCGCTTTTTCAAAGGGAGTGTATGATCAGTTTGAAGCGGCCATGCCCGGTACCAACTCCATGGTGCCCCATGCTCCTTACTCTGTGTCTCCCGTCCTGCTTCAACTGATAGCAGATCTTCCCGGAAATGAGCTGATCAGCATCCATAACCAGGAAAGCGCCGCAGAAGCGGAATTCCTGCAATACGGAACAGGTGATATGCGCCGGCTCTATGATTTCCTGGGCATCGATCTTTCTTTTTATCATCCCCCTGCCACCACCAGCCCCCGCGCGATGCTGCCGGCATTCCTGCCTTCGCAATCAATTCTCCTCGTGCATGATGTACATACCAGCCAGTCCGACCTGGAGTGGATGGAAAAGAACCGGCAAATCCTTCCTCAAATATTCCTCTGCCTTTGCCCCAACGCGAATAACTATATCGGGAATGGGCTGCCTGATATCGATGGTTTACGAAAGGGGCCATTCGTGATCCTAACGGGAACGGATAGTCTCTCATCCAATCATCAACTGAATATCCTGGAAGAGATCAAGACCATCGCAAGCGCTCATCCACGGATACCTATGGCAGAACTGCTGCAATGGGCCACCATCAATGGCGCCAGGGCCCTGGGCCTGGATGCGGAGATCGGAAGTTTTGAGCCTGGTAAGAAGCCCGGGATCGTATTGATCGAAAATGCCAGCGAAGGTTTGTCGAATGCAGGTTCAAGAAGAATACTATGATAATACCTCCTGCAATACCGGCAATGTTTTCAAGGTGCCGAAATCAGGAACGTGCAAAACATAGAAGGCCTGGTAGCCTTGTAACAGGATCCTTCTGGTTTCCTGGTTGAGTGGGATCTGGTTCAGTTCCTGCGGCTGCATCACTTTCAGCAATTGCGATGTGATATAACTGTAAGGCATACCCAGAAAATGCGGATGCACGGGGTGTTCTGCAGTGAACTCGCCCTCCTGCAGATCCAGGTAAGGCGTTTCCGGCGTGTGATCATCCGTAAGCCTGAAACCATACATGGTAGCGAGGTGCAGGGCAAAGAAAAGCGGGAAATTGGCAATGGCCTGTCCGGTAGCATCATCCAGGTGCATGAAAGCATCCTCGATGAAATGATAGAGGTCCGGGTTGGACTCAGGTTGTTTAAGGGTTTTTTGCAGAAGCTCCACCATGAACAATGCCGCCGCATTTTTCACCACATCGAAAAAGATATGCTGATAGATGAATGCCCACCTGAACTCTTTGATGCGTTGCAGGTTTTTCAGTTCGTTATGATACACCTGCATGTCCAGGATGGCTGCAGGTTGGAACATATTCGCCTTGCCGCTTCCTTTTTTGGAGGTAGTGCGCACACCATTCACGATATAGGATTGAATGCCGAAAAGCTCCGTGTAGATAGTGACTATCACACTGGTTTCTCCATACTTTACAGTACGCAGCACAATCCCTTTGGTATGATGAATGGTCATGGGCGCTTATTTGATAAATACAATCTTACCGGCTATTTGTTCTTTTTTGCTATCGTCGGTCACCAGGATAAGATACACACCTGAAGAAACCTTACTACCATTATAATGCCTGCCGTTCCATACGGCCTGACCGCCCAGTGCGCGGGTCTGGTACACCAACCTGCCATCCGGCTCTGTGATCTTGACGATTGCATTGTTCACTACGCCACGGATGGCGATGGTGCCATTGTATCCCGGAGGAACGGGGTTCGGGAATACCAGTAAGGATCGATTGACGGAACTGCCTTCTGTGGCCGTGCTGCGGAAAGAGCAGATACCGCTGGCAGTGGAAAAGAATACTTCTCCCGTAAGCCCGTTCACCGCCATCTGCTGCACATTGTTGTCAACAAGCGGGCTATTGCCTGCATGGAACCGATAGATGGTTTTGGCACCATCGGGGCTGATCAGCCAAACGCCATTCTTTGTACCGATCCATTTCCTGTCTGCGCCATCCACTGCGATGCATTGAACCTGTTCATCGCGGAACAGGTATCCGGCAAAATTATCCGTTTGTACTACGGGTAATACCACTTCGCAACCCGTATTGCTGGTAGCTTCCTGCGGGCATTGAACGATCCCGATACCACGATTGGTGCAGATCCAGATAAAACCACTCTGGTCTTTCGCGATGCAGTTGACATTATTATCCGGCAGGTTGCCATTGCCGGTTCCTGCCCGGTACCATCTCCATTGATCATCGGTGGGGTTGTCGATGGAGCTGCCGTATGAAAAAACATAAAGCCCATTCCCTTTGGGGGCTACTATCCAAACCTGGTTATAATCATCGGCCAGTACCTGTGCCACAGCGTTCTCTGGAACAGGGAAGGGGATAGAGAATGATTTGAAATTGCCATCGGGCTTTTTTACTACCAGTTGAGCCGATGAACCATAGTTACTGATCCACAGGTTGCCGGATGCATCGAAGCAGAGACCGCTTACGCGATAACTATCGGTGGAGAAGTAAGCAGGCTGAATAGCTGAATGCTGTTTGAATACAGTGCTGAGCCTTGAATCCCTGACGTGGAGCAGGCCGTCGTCAAAAGACCCGGCCCAGACGGATCGGTCAGTGGGATCGATGGCCAGGCTCACGATATCGTTTATACTATCAGGTAAGTTGCCGGATGCTGCGTTGAGATTGTGCCAGGTATTATCACTGAAACTGTACAACCCGTTCCGGTTATTGGCGGGCTCCCAGTTGGCAGTAACGCTGCCGGCGGCTACCCAGAGGATATCGTCGATGACCTGCATTTGTCCGTTGGCGGTAGAGGTAGGCGATGGGGGAATGAAAGAAGTGAAATTGCCTGTGCCGCTTGCTGCGCTCAATCCTTTCCTGGTATCGGCTATCCAATACTGTTGGTTCGAATAGATAGCTTGTTTGGGCGCTGGATCAAAAGAAGGATCCTGAAGGATGTGTTCAACTACCCCTGCGTTAGACATGGCCACTACTCTGGATTGCGGGCCATTGGTTTCGCAAAGCACCAGCTTCTGTTCCGAAGCACTCAGGTGGGTGATGCTCCATCCATCCTGGTAGATCTCTGAAAAGGTATCGTTCTGCATCGCATACAGGCGATCATTCATTTCAACGATCAACCGGCCTTTGAAAAGGACTACAGATTGCACCGGACCGGCGGGTAATCCATTCGTTCCGGAAATCGATTCCCAGTTGCGGTAGTCAGAAAGATTGCCGGCATTCAGTGGGGCGCGTTTCAGGCCTTCTTCCGTGGCGGCATAATAGAATTGCGCATCGGCGGTAGTATTGAGAACATTGACCCTGCTACCATTGTTCCCGATGATCCAGGTATCGCTCACTTCATATTTTTCCAGGTTGAGTAAAATGATGCCCATCCCGGTACTGAGCAATGCGCGTTGTTGTTGAACAAAAATATGATTGACAGTTTTGTTGCCACTGGTGGTGGAATTTTTGATAGCATCGATATTGCGGACCGTGTTTTGCAGCAATACGTCTACATTGCTGTTGGTATACGCTATTACCAGTTTGTTGCCATCCGGGTCTGCACCGATGGCGGCGATACCCGTTTCCGAAAGGCCGCTGATACGACTGAACCTTTCGATGGAATTATCCGAGGGGTCTACCGAAAAAACGCTGTAAGGGGTGGCACACCAGATGAGCGATCGCTGTTGAATTACGGCGATAGCCTGATGATAAGGGAGATGGTCCCGCCACTGACCAACCGGTTGCAGTTGGCCATAACTGAGGGCATGAAGCAGTAAGAAAAGGGAGATCAGTAAGGATTTCCGGTTCGGCATATCCAAAAATACAACAGAATTATGCAGGTTGTGTAGCCCCGGAACTCTGTTAAAGTCTTTGTCAACTTCGCCAAATTGGCTTTCTTTGCCTCGCCTACTAGTTATTTGCTCATTAAAATCTTTTCTATGTGGGGAACCATTGCCAGGATTGTGCTGAAATTCCGGTGGATCTTACTCGTTCTTTTAGTATTGGCTACTGCTCTGATGGGATATCATGCTTCCAAAGTTCAATTGAGCTATGAGTTCACCAGGGCCATCCCTACTGATAACCCCAAGTACCAGGAATACCAGGAGTTCAGGAAACTGTTTGGTGAAGATGGGAATATGATGGTGATCGGGGTTCAGACAGATAAACTGTTCCAGGAGAAATTCTACAACGATTACGCTGCCCTCGTTAAAAATATCCGTCATGTAAAGGCCGTGGAAGATGTGCTGAGTATTCCCGGCGCTGCCAATCTCCTGCGCGATAGCAGTTCTGAAAAACTGAATGCATCGCCTGTATTCCCGGACAGGCCATTGACCCAACAGGAACTGGATAGCTGTGCTGCTACCTTCCGTAGTTTGCCTTTCTATCAGGGGCTATTGTACAATCCGGCTACTTCCACTTACATGATGGCCATCCGCATCAATAAGGATGTATTGAATTCGAAGGCCCGCAATGCAGTGGTGGCGGACATTGTGAGCACCGGCGAAGCCTTTGCGCAAAAGCATGGCGTTGAAATGCATTACAGTGGCCTGCCGCTGATCCGTACCAATATGGCTACCAAGGTGGCCAATGAAATGCAGTGGTTCCTGTTAGGCTCCATTGTTCTTTCTGCCGTGATCTTGCTGGTTTTCTTCAGAAGCATTTCTGCGATGTCCTTATCATTGGCCGTAGTGATCATCGGTGTGGTATGGAGCCTGGGTACGCTCGAATGGTTCGGTTACAAGATATCCCTGCTTACGGCATTGATCTCCCCATTGATAGTGGTGATCGGCATTCCCAACTGTATCTACTTTCTCAATAAATACCATACGGCTTACAACGATGCCGATCCTTCATTGAGCCCCAAAGAAAGAAAG
The DNA here is from genome assembly GCA_017744805.1 of Chitinophagaceae bacterium. Lineage (GTDB taxonomy): Bacteria > Bacteroidota > Bacteroidia > Chitinophagales > Chitinophagaceae > Pseudobacter. The sequence goes on from JAGIAP010000047.1 coordinate 13,536, forward strand.
TTCGCCGCCCTGCATATGATGATCGAAAGGATGGGTGTGGTAACGCTCTTTTGTAATATCGCAGCCGCTATTGGTTTTGCCGTATTCGGGCTTACCAAAAGCGATATCCTGAAAGAGTTCGGGATCGTGGCAGGTATCAATATCATGGCGCTATTCTTCATCTCCATCATCTTTATCCCTGCCGTGCTGAGCTTTCTGCCTTCTCCCAAGCCCAGGCATACCAAATACCTCGAAAACAAATGGCTTCAATCCATTTTGCAAAAACTGGAAGTATGGAGCCTGCATCATCAGAAGCAGATCTATATCGTTACCGGTATTGTGCTGATAGTAGCAGTGACGGGCATTTTCAAATTACGCACCGAAGGCTTCATTGTGGACGACCTGCCCAGAACCGATAAGATCTATACCGACCTGAAATTCTTCGAAAAACATTTCAAAGGTGTAATGCCATTGGAGATTGTGGTGGATACGAAGAAGAAGAATGGCCTTCGTGTGAGCCCGCTCCAGCATTTTGAAAGGATCGATAGCCTGAGCCAGTTCATTGCGGCACAGCCAGAGATGGCGAGGCCTTTATCAATAGTGGAAGGATTGAAATTTGCCAGACAGGCTTACTATAATGGGGATAGCGCCAGTTACGGCCTGCCGAATAGTTTCGATATCGCTTTCCTGGCCCAGTACCTGGGTAGTAAGGGTGATGATAGTACGGGTAAGCAGAACAATTTCACAAGGATCGTGCGCAGCTTCATGGACAGTACCAAACAACGTGCACGCATCAGCGTGAATATGGCGGATGTGGGCACCAAGAGATTGCCCCAGATCATCGATAGCCTCAGCCAGAGAAGTAGCCAGATCTTCGATACGGCCAAATACAATGTTCGCTTCACCGGCACTTCTGTGACCTTCCTGGAAGGAAGCGCCTTTATTATCAATGGGCTCAAAGAAAGTATACTTTGGGCATTCGGGTTGATAGCGCTTTGTATGTTGTACCTGTTCCGTTCTTTCCGGATCCTGATCTGTTCCCTGGTGCCGAACGTAATCCCTTTGATCATCACAGCCGGTGTGATGGGCTGGGCGGGCGTGGCCATCAAGCCGTCCACGGTGCTGGTATTCAGTGTGGCGCTCGGCATTGCGATCGATATCACTATACGATTTTTGGTAAATTATAAACAAGAATTGCAACTCAGCAAGAAGACGCCCCGCGAGATCGTCATTGATACCATTTACAAAACAGGAATAAGTATCATATATACCTCACTGGTATTGATAGCCGGTTTTGTGATTTTCTGCATCAGTGATTTCGGTGGAACGAAGGCGTTGGGATGGTTGACTTCTCTTACTCTGGTGCTTGCAACGCTTACTAACCTGATATTTTTACCTGCTCTACTGTTGTCGTTAGTTAAAAAATAAATTTATCTTGAGCAGCAGATGAACGTCAGTTCTTGTCTTGATACTGAGAAGAATTGACGTTCTTTTTTGTTCAAATCAAACTAACACACATGAGAAAAATGCTATTACTGCTAATGGCAGTGGTATGCCCTGCCGTGCTATTGCTCGGGCAGACCAAGACCATTACCGGCAAAGTCACGGATGCAGCCGGAGCTCCTATCCCCAACGCTTCCATCATCATCAAGGGTACCAATGCAGGTACAACTTCCAAATCAGATGGTACTTTCTCTCTCTCAGTTCCCGAAAATGCCCGAACACTGGTGATCAGTGCAGTAGGCATGGCCCCCTTAGAAGTATCTATTGCGAACAAAACTATTATTGACGCTTCATTGAAGTCAGATGAAAAGAGCCTCCAGGAGGTGGTAGTAACTTCATTCGGTATCAGCCGGGACAAGAAAACACTCGGTTATTCGGCACCGGTAATTAAGGCTGAAGAGCTTACTGCCGTGAAGAACACCAATATCACCAATGCGCTTGTTGGTAAAGTAGCTGGTGTGCGTGTTCAGGGAACCGGCGGTAGCTTTACCGGCGGTAACGTGTTGATCAGGGGTAACACTTCTGTTACCAGTTTGAGCTCTCCCCTGTATGTAGTGGATGGTGTGCCTATCGATAACGGCGGTGGTGGAACTGCACTTCAGACCGGTCCAACCACTACCAACCGTGCTGTGGATCTGAACCCCGAGGATATTGAAAGCATGACGATCCTCAAAGGTGCAGCAGCAACTTCTTCTTACGGTAGCCGTGGTGCCGCAGGTGTGATCCTGGTTACAACCAAAAAAGGAAAACGGCGCGCCAAGAATGCCATTGAGCTTTCTACCAGTTACAATACGGTTCAGGTGAATCGTATTCCTGATTACCAGAATACATATGCTCAGGGAAGTAACGGAGTCTTTATGCCTAAAGTATCTACATCATGGGGACCTGAGATAAAAGGCCAGGAGGTGACCAACTACCTGAACGCCAAAGAAATACTTCAGGCCTATCCCAATAATGTAAAAGATATCTTTGAGAACGGTTTCAATCTCCAGAACAATATCAGTTTCAGCGGAGGATCCGATAAAACCACTTACCGTGTTTCTTATGGCAATACGCAGGAAACCTTCGTGATCCGCAATAACCGCTTCCGCAGGAATAACCTTACAGTGAACTTGAGTTCCGACGTAACCAGCAAGCTGAGTGTTTCTGCATTTGTGAATTACAACAATACAGGCTCCCGTAGAACAACGCAGGGTAACCAGTTGGCCAATCCATTCTTCAGGGCCTGGTTCACTCCAAGAAGCTACAACCTTACTGGGATGCCTGTGTATGATGCAGCGGGTAACCAGCAACATTTCGGTGGTGAGGACAATCCTTACTGGGCTATCGATAACGTGAAATTCAACGATGAGGTGAACCGTATTTTTGGTAACACAGGCTTGAAATATAAAGCAACAGAATGGTTGACTGCAGACCTGAGAGTGGGTGGAGATATTTTCTCATACCGTTCTACCGGGTTTGATGAAATGGGAGGCCGTGGTGGTGGTAACGTGAGCAACCCTCCCGGTGGTGGTATCAGGGAAGTGCGTAACACGTTGCGCAATCTCAACTCCTATTTTACGATCACAGCGGCAAAAACCTTCGGTAATTTCAATACAAGCCTCGTATTAGGTAATGAGATCCTGGATAATAAAAATGCCAATCTCACTACAACAGGTACTGGCCTGGTGGTAAAAGGATTCGAAAATATGTCCAATGCCAAAACCATCACCTCTTCTACTACTGATACACGTACGAGACTGATTGGTTTCTTCGCGGATGCGGTTGTTGAATATAATAACTGGGCTTCTTTGAACCTGAAAGTGAGAATGGATAAGACTTCCACACTGCCCAAAGCAAATAATACCTTCTACTATCCTGCAGCAGCAGTGAGCGCCAATATCACTGAAGCCATACCTTCCCTGAAGAGCAACTGGCTGAATACGTTGAAGCTGCGCGCCAATATCGGTCTGGTAGGCCGTGGCCCGAGTGCGTACAATACGGCCACCTATTTTAGTAAGGCTGCTCCCGGCGACGGTTTCGGGCCATCCATTGACATCCCTTATGGCGGTCTCGTTGCCTATAGCTTGAATGATGGAGCAGGTAATCCAAACCTGAAGCCAGAGTTCACACGTGAGTGGGAGATCGGTACTGATATCTCTTTACTCGATAATCGCTTCAATCTTGAATTGAACTATTATCAACGTAAGCTTACCGAAGGTCTGTTCCCTGTTCCATACTCTGCTGCTTCAGGCATAACTACAGTATTTTCCAATGCAGGAGAACTGGAAACAAAAGGTTTGGAGATCGGACTGGGTGTAACGCCTATCCGTACCAAGAACTTTACCTGGAATGTGAATGCAAACTTCACCAAATTCAAGGTAACTGTTACCAAGCTGGCCCCTGGTGTGCCGCTGATCTTCCTCGCGGGTTTCACTACTCCAAATATCCGCCTGGTGGCAGGGGAAGAGTATAACTCCATCTACGGAAACAAATATACGCGTAACGACAAGGGACAACTGGTGCTGAATGCAACAGGACCTAATGCTGGTTTGCCTATTCCTACCCAGGATGTGTCCAAGATCGGAAACCCCAATCCAAAATGGACAATGGGTATTACCAACTCATTCAAAGTTTATGGTATCTCAGTTGACGTGCTGCTCGATATCCGTCAGGGTGGAGACATGTACTCAAGGAACGTAGCCGACCTTAGAAGGAATGGTGTTGTGGCTGAAACTGCTGAGTTCCCTCGTTTCGATAAAGATGGTAATCCCACCAAACCTTACAAATTTGAAGGTGTGGATGTGAACGGCAATCCTGTGAATATTCCCCTCACTGCTCAGCAATACTGGGGCAATACTGGTAAATATGCTGCTGCGGAAGGCTATATTGTTAGCACATCATGGGTGAGAGTGAGAGAGGCTACCATCTCTTACAGCCTGCCAAAGAAATTACTGGAAAAAACACCTTTTGGTAATGTGGAATTCGGAGTGTTCGGAAGGAATCTCTTCATGAAAACTGATTTCCCCCACCTCGATCCTGAACAGAATGTGTTGGGTATTTCTACCGCCCAGGGATTGGAATTCAATGCTCAACCTTCTGTAAGGACCATGGGATTCAATGTAAGGCTCACATTCTAATTGTATTCAAACAAAATATTTCATTATGAAAAAGGTGACACAACTTTTTTTTATCGCAGGTACTGCGCTATTGCTCGGTGGGTGCGATAAATATCTCGATATAAACGATGATCCCAATAACCAGAAAGAAGACAAGATCCCACTGGCGCAGGTATTCACCTCAGTGACCCTCAACGTAGGGTTTACAGGAGGTTCCGATGTTCAACGATATACCGGCCTGCTGATGCAACAGTACTCCGGACAAACTACCGGCGGTGAAACACAAACACAGCAGTATGAGAAATATCTTATTCAGGCAACGGAGCTCAATAATCTTTTCTCTTCCATTCATGCCACCACGCTGAATGATATTTCGCTGGTGATCAAAGAAGCGAATGCTGAAAATGCTCCTCACTATGCCGGCGTAGCAAAATTGCTGAAAGCTTTCACCTACCATCTGGCAGTTGATGTATGGGGAAAACAACCCTACTCGGATGCGCAAGGTGGTACCAGCAATCTCTTTCCGAAATATGATGATGACGTAGCTATTTACACGGAGATCCTCAAGTTGATAGATGAAGGAATTGCTGATATCAATCAGGCAACTTCCCTGGCAGATCCAGGTACCAACTCCACTATCTATTCAGGCGACTGGGCTACGAAGAAAACCAACTGGCTGAAATTTGCGAATACCCTGAAACTAAGATTGTACCTGCATTACAGCAAACTCAATCAAGCTGATGCTGTTGCGAAGATCACAGCATTGGTGAATGCCAATCCTGTGTTCATGGCTTCCACGGCAGACAACTTTGAGCATCCCTTCCTGACTGATTCAAAAGCACAAAACCCTATTCAACAGTTCGAGTTGAACAGGAC
>JAGIAP010000047.1:19001-21402 GCA_017744805.1 Chitinophagaceae bacterium
GTTCATGGTTGATCTAATGAATGGCAAAGCAGATCCCCGCCGCGTCACCTACTTCACCAACTTCCCTGCCAACTCTGGTAGCTACAAAGGCGCAGTTTCAGGTGATGGCTCCTCTCAGCAGTATTCAAGGATCCATACCTATCTGCGGGGCGCCACTACAAAAGTAGGGCCTGCTCTTCCTACGGGCGATTGGGACCCTACAGGTACAAATTCCATATCTTATAATGGTGCTGCACCTATCCGCATGCTCACATTCGCTGAATACAATTTCATCAGGGCGGAAGCGGCCTTATATGGAGCTCCCGGTGATCCACAAGCGTTCTTTACTGCCGGTATCACTGCTTCCATGAAAGATGCGGGAGTTTCTGATGCAGACGCACTCATTTATCTCAATGCACAGGGAACGCTCACTGGCTCTGTTGATCAAAAGTTGAAGAAGATCATTGAAGAGAAATACGTAGCTAATTTCGGTGTAGCCGTTGAGCCCTGGACGGATTGGCGCAGAACAGGATATCCTGCCATTAGCAAGGTAGGCAATGCCGTTATGAGCGATATCCCAAGATCTTTGTTCTATCCTTCCAATGAGATAGATCTCAACAGGAATGCTCCTCCACAGAAAGCAAGTATGCTGGAGCGTATTTTCTGGGATAAGCAATAGTAATTCGTCTTTAGTGCGTGAATTATAAACCGGGTATGCCTTTCCAGGCATGCCCTTTTTTTGCCCTTCCAAAAAGGATACAGATTTCGACTCATATGTAATGATTTTATTGCCAGTTTCAGGGTTTTCAGTTGGCCTTTCCCATCAAAATTCAGGGAGAGAAATTTTTTATTCCCCCGTAATAAACTTATCTTGATATGGCCGCTTACGGGTATTTTATCAGCGGTTTTGCATGCCGGAAAGTCCCGTTCGCGGATTACCAAACTGACCAACTAAAACTGTCACAAATGAGAAAATTAGTAGCCCTGCTTCTGGCAGTGGTGCTTTGCTATGCACCTGCCAGATCGCAAACCCGTACGATCACGGGTAAAGTCACAGATGAGACCGGCAGCCCGATCCCCAATGTTTCGGTACTCATCAAAGGTTCAAACACAGGGACCACCACCGCCTTCGACGGCACTTACTCACTCAATGTTCCTCCCTCTGCCAAAGCCCTGGTGTTCTCCGCCGTAGGCCAGGTGCCGCAGGAAGTGACCATCGGTAACCGCACATTGGTGAATGTTTCATTGAAGTCTTCAGACAAGGAACTACAGGAGGTAGTGGTGGTAGGTTATGGCACCCAGAAAAGGAAGGATGTAACTGGCAGCATCATAACGGTGAAGGGTGCTGCTGTTGCAGAAAAACCCGTTCAGAGTTTTGAGGCCGCACTAGGTGGCCGCGCTGCCGGTGTTCAGATCTCTGTCCCCAACGGCGTGTTGAACAATCCACCTGTATTCAGGATCCGCGGAACCAATTCCATTTCATTGAGCTCTTATCCGCTGGTAGTGGTAGATGGGATCCCCGTTTATACAGGCGATTTCAGTTCTTCCAGTTCTGGCGGTAACACCCTGGCATCTATCAACCCGGCTGATATAGAAACCATCGATATCGCCAAAGATGCCGCTGCTGCTTCCATTTATGGTAGCCGCGCCGCCAACGGTGTGGTTTTCATCACCACTAAAAAAGGTAAAACCGGAAAGGCCAGGGTGAATTATAATGGCTGGGTTGGCTGGACCAAAACCCAACGTCTCCCTGAATTGCTGAACGCGCAGCAATACACGGATCTCAAGAATGAGGGTTTGAAAAATGCGAACTCCTACAATGATGATCCGAATGATAACAAAGCGGATACCTATTTCGCGCTTACCAATGGTCCGGATGGAAAGCCGATAGATACCAAATGGTACGATTACGTGTACCGCACCGGGATTTCGCATAATCACACCATCAATGTTTCTGGTGCCAACGACAATACCAACTATTATTTTTCTGCCGGCTATTCAGATCAGCAAGGTGTTATAAAGAGGAACGATTTCAAACGCCAGAACCTTCTTTTCAATATCGATCAGAAAGTGACAAAGTGGTTCAGTGTAGGAGGTAAGATCAACTATTCCAATGAGAAGAACCTGGCGGCTGCCAGTTCCGGCTCACTACCCGGCGAGGCCTTTGCTACCGGTGGCCTTGGCCGCGTGGTGCTGGTATTGCCTCCTAATGTAAGCCCCTATAATAATGATGGCAGCTTCAATGCTGCCAGCGGAAGCATCGGCGCCATGAACAATAAGATAGCCGGTGGCTTCAGTTATTACAATCCGGCATTGTCGCTTGCCTATAACAGGACCAATACCGAAATGAATCATGTTACTGCTAACGCTTATGGACAATTGAAGCCGTTCTCCTGGCTGACCTACAAGAGCATATTCAGTG
>JAGIAP010000480.1 GCA_017744805.1 Chitinophagaceae bacterium
GCTCACCCCTTCAGGCTCCGAAGCAAAGCCGCTATTGCTGAAGATCGCGCCAGACCTTACGCTGGAGCAGATCGATGATGTGGTTGACCTTGCCCTGGAGATCCAACTGGATGGCCTGGTTGCCGCCAACACTACCATCAGCAGGGAGAACCTGCAAACACCTGCCACTACACTGGAGGCGATCGGTGCCGGTGGCCTCAGTGGCAAACCTTTGATGACACGCTCCACGGAAGTGGTACGATATATTTGTGAGAAGACGGGCGGCCGGATCCCGGTGATCGGTTCCGGCGGTATCTTCACCGGCGAGGATGCAGCCGCCAAAACAGCCGCCGGCGCGGTGATGATACAGGTGTGGACAGGTTTTATTTATGAAGGTCCCGCTATTGTGAAAAAGATCAGCAGCACCTGGAAAGCGTAGATCAACTGTAACAAACAACCATCGGTTACTACTAATTAACTTTCAGTTTTAAAATCTTGACCCGCTCATGGAGCAGTTATTTACGATCGACGCATTGATCAGTTTGTTGACCCTTACTACGCTGGAGGTTGTACTCGGCATAGATAACGTGATCTTCGTGTCTATTCTCATGGGGCGAATGAGCAAGGAACAACAGCTCAAGGCTCGTCGTATCTGGATGTTTGCCGGCATCTCGGTGCGTATCCTCTTATTGCTGGCCATCGGATGGCTGGTGAAGAACGGTAATTCGGAATTGTTCGGATTCAATTTCGGGGATGCACACTATGCATTCAACCTACGCAACTGTATCATGTTCGTAGGTGGCCTGTTCCTGCTGTACAAAACAGTGAAGGAGATCCACCATAAACTGGAGGCCGATGAGGAGAGTGTGAACCCGAAGAATAACAAGCAGGCTTCATTTGGTGCGTTGATCGCACAGATCATTGTGGTAGATACGGTATTCTCGTTCGATAGTATCATCACTGCGGTTGGTTTGGCGAGGATCGTTCCGGTGATGATCGTGGCGGTGATCATTGCGATGATCATCATGTTCTTCTTTGCCGACAAGATCAGCAATTTCATCCATCAGCACCCTACGCTGAAGATGCTGGCCCTGGCCTTTTTGCTGATGGTCGGTTTCAGCCTTTTCTTTGAAGGTCTGGAGCCTATCCACCATAGTCATATCGACAAAGGCTATATCTACTTCGCCATGGCTTTCTCTTTTGGTGTGGAGTTGTTGAATATGTGGATGCGCAAGCGCGAAAAGAAAAAGAAACCAGTGGAGCTGCGCGAGCCTTCTTTGAAAGAGAATAGCCCGGCAGGAAGCAATGCCAGCAGACAACACTAAGAATGATGATTTGATTTCATAAACGAGCGGGACCATGTGTCCCGCTTTTTTTTGCGGGGTGGCCGACGCTCGCCTGCCGGCGAGTGACGGCAGTCAGCTAAATCAATGGATACAAAGTATGGTAGCGGCCACCACTCCGGCGGTCTCCGCACGTAAGCGGGTATCCCCCAGCGTTACAGGAATGAAATGATGATCTAAAGCGAGTTTGATCTCTGATGGAGTAAAATCCCCTTCCGGACCTATTAAGATCAGGCTTGTGGATGATGCACTATCGATGGCAGTTACCAGTGAGGTCTTTTGTTCTTCCTCACAATGAGCAATGAACCTTTGTTTCACCAGAACAGGATCTTCCAGGCGGAAGAGTTGTTCGTATTGAACAGGCTGATGCAATACCGGCAGCCAGGACTGCTGGCTTTGCAGCATGGCGCTGATGAGGATATTCTCGAATCTTTCTTTTTTGAAATGTTGTCTTTCGGTGCGTTCACAGATCAAGGGGATGATCTCGCTGACACCGATCTCGGTGGCTTTTTCGATGAACCATTCAAAGCGGCTGGCATTCTTGAGCAGGGAGATGGCAATGCTGATCTTCCGGGCAGGTGCTGGAGTAACGGTGGTGCTCAGCACTTTCACGATACATTTCTTCTTATGCGGTTCAGCGATCATCACCAGGTGCCAGTTCCCTTTTCCATCTGCCAGTTGCAGGTGCTCACCGGAATCCATACGAAGTACCTGCACAATATGCCTAGAGGTTTCCTCCGGCAATTGTACCAGTTGCTGTACTGTTACAGGTTCTGCGTAAAAGAAGATCGGTAAGCTCATGGGAGATCGGGAGTTGTGATACTGGCGTACAGGTTCAGGTTATACATGCCTGTTAGAAAGGAGAATCATCATCCTCTCCGTAAGGCATATCGTTCATCTTACTGCCTGCCTGGATATAGAGCTTGGCGCCGCCGCCCTGGTCTGCTCCTGCGCCGCCACCGCCATCGGTGGGCACAGGCCTCCAGCTACCGCCACCGCCACCAAGGCCTCCGAAATCATCTTCCTCCATTTCCACGAACTTCTGGATATGAAGCTGGGCGCGGAGTTTGATGGTTTCCAACGAACCATTACGGTGCTTGGCGATACGTACGTGCGTTTCACCTTTATTGCTCTCTCCCATTTCATTGGAAGTGATATCGTAGTATTCAGGACGATAGATGAACATTACCATGTCCGCATCCTGCTCGATGGCACCCGATTCACGAAGGTCACTCAACTGAGGCATCTTGTTGCCTTCTTTACGGGTTTCCACCGCACGGCTTAACTGGGACAGTGCGATGATGGGGATCATCAACTCTTTGGCCAGTGTTTTAAGGTTACGGGAGATGGTACTGATCTCCTGTTCACGGTTCACGTTCTTACCACCGCCACCACTCATCAACTGGAGATAGTCGATGATGATCATGCCGATATTGTGCTTGTTCTTGAGACGGCGGGCCTTGGCTCGCAGTTCAAAAACGTTGAGGGCAGCTGTATCGTCGATATAGATGGGCGCCTGGGCCAGCTTTTGGATACCCTTGGCATAGAGCTGCTTCATTTCATGCTCTTCCATTTTACCACGGGAGATCTTCTCGAGCCAGATCTCGGATTCGGCAGAGAGGATACGTTGTACAAGCTGTGCCGAGGACATCTCAAGGCTGAAGAAGGCCACAGGGACCTGCTTGCTGCTGAGGGCCGCATTACGGACCAGGTTGAGGGCGAAGGCCGTTTTACCTACCGCAGGACGGGCAGCGAGGATGATCAGATCCGATGGTTGCCATCCGTAAGTTACTTTGTCGAGGGAATTGAATCCACTCGGCACCCCGGTAATATCTTCCGTACGGTGACGCATGTCTTCGATCCGTTGCACCGTTTTCACCAGTACAGAGTCGATACTATCGAAGTTCTTACGAAGGTGGTTGTTGGTGATCTCGAAGAGCTTGCTCTCGGCTTCATCCAGGAGGTCGAATACATCCGTGCCATCTTCATAGCTTTCGCTGATGATCTCTCCACTGATGCGGATCAGCTCGCGCTGGATGAATTTCTGAAGGATGATGCGAGAGTGGGCTTCTATGTTGGCGGATGAAACAACCGCATTGGTCAGTTTGGTAACGTAGTAAGGGCCTCCTACCATTTCCAGCTCCACCTTGCTTCTCAGTTCTTCCACTACGGTAAGGATATCGATAGGTTGGTTCTTCTGCTGGAGGCTCTGCATGGCCCGGTAGATCCGCTGGTTGGCATCCACGTAAAAGCACTCGGGTTTGAGGATCTCGATAACAGTATCGAAAGCGCTTTTCTCAAGCATGATGGCGCCAAGAACGGCTTCTTCCAGGTCTTTTGCCTGTGGGGGTACTTTGCCATACACCATCGTGCTCAGGTCCAGAGAACCTTTGCGCCGATTCTTTCGGTCTTTATTAAGGTTAGTCAAGTCCATTCAAGAGGGTCAATAAATAGTTAACACATTGGTTTGAGCAGCCTGATCAATCAGGTTTTTCCAGGTATAGGCGTAAAAAGGGCCTGTCACATCAATTGGGGTTAACCAACTAATGACTTGCGGGTT
>JAGIAP010000481.1 GCA_017744805.1 Chitinophagaceae bacterium
ATTCGTGGTTGAACCATTTCGCTTTTTCGAAATCGAATTTCGCACCGCCCTTGTGAACACGGTCGATGGAGAATTTGCTGACCAGTTCTTCGATGGTGAAGATCTCCTGGTCTGTGCCATCGTTCCAGCCGAGCATGGCCAGCATATTGATGAAGGCTTCTGGCATGAAGCCCAGTTCCCTGAAGCCTTTGGTGAGCTCATTGGTTTTGGGGTCTGTCCAGTTCATCGCAAACACGGGGAAGCCGAGGCGATCGCCATCGCGTTTGCTGAGCTTTCCGTTGCCATCGGGTTTGAGGATAAGGGGGAGATGTGCCCATTTCGGCATATCTTCTTCCCATCCTAAATACTTCCACAACAGCACATGCACGGGCGAGCTGGGCAGCCATTCTTCTCCACGGAACGCATGGGTGATCTTCATGGCATAGTCGTCCACTACCACGGCCAGGTGATAGGTGGGCATGCCATCGGCTTTCAATAATACTTTATCGTCTACCAGGCCTGTATTGAAAGTGACATCGCCACGGATCATATCATGGAAGGTGACGGTCTCGTTCTCCGGCATGCGGATACGGATCACGTGGGGAACGCCGTCTTCCAGGAGCGTTTCAGTTTCTTCCAGTGTGAGGGAGCAACTGTTACGCATCTCGCCTCTCACTTTATGATCGTATTGGGGGGAAGGGTTGGTATCTGTTTTGAACCTTTCACGCATGCTTTCCAGTTCCTCCGGTCTGTCGAATGCATAGTAGGCATGACCGCTCTTGACCAGTTGTTCAGCATACTGGCGGTACATGGCCTTTCTTTCGCTCTGGCGGTAGGGCGCATAGGGGCCGCCGCTGACAGGGCCTTCATCAGGGGTGAGCCCGCACCACTGCAGGCAGTTGATGATATATTCTTCCGCACCGGGAACAAACCGGGTTTGGTCCGTATCTTCGATCCGGAGCACAAATTCTCCCCCCGCATGGCGGGCAAAGAGATAATTGTACAGTACGGTACGAACGCCTCCGAGGTGCAATCCTCCGGTAGGGCTGGGAGCAAACCTTACACGAACATTCTTTTTCATAGGCGACAAAGATAACGGTTCAGGTACTATTTTGGCGTTCCATCCGTTATAACTACCATGCTAAAAGGGCTGATCATATTGGTTTTGATGTGTTGCGGCGCCACATTGCACGCCCAATTGACCTACCAGACCCTTGAAGTGGACTACGACAGTGCCCATACCTTCAAAAACCTCAAAATAATTCCTGTCAGGCTTAGGAGCGGCGGCAATAACGGTGGTAGGGAAGCGATGATCTCCCTAAGCCAGGGCCTGGCCGCAGGCACCGTAGTAGTGACCGAAAGAGGAACTGCAGCCACTGAAAATGTACATTGGTTGCGCATCAATAACAATTCCGGGGTGCCCGTATACATCGGGTCCGGGGAAGTGATCATGGGAGGCAGGCAGGACAGGATGATCACGAAGGATACTGTATTGCTGCCTGCTGAAAAAGACCAATACATCCCCGTTATGTGCGTGGAAGAAGGAAGGTGGAGCGATAAGCAGAAAAAATTCGTGTATAATAATTACGCCAACGCCCAACTGCGGAAGGTGCTGGGCACCACCAATAACCAGGTATTGGTATGGAAGGAGATCGACAGGCAACTCAATGATAATGGCTTTCATTCTTCGTCGCTGGCCTATCTGGCGCAGCGCCACGACAAAAAGATGGCCATTCCCCAGAACGAGTATCATCAGTATTTCCACAATAAATTCATGAAGGAAGACACCAGTGTGGTGGGGATGATCTGTATCAGCGGCGATAAGATCATCGGGTGCGATATCTATGCAGGTAAAGGCTTATTTGATGCCTCCCTGGATGCATTGCTTTACGGGTATATCGAAGAAGCTCTCCTGCATGGACAACCGCCGGTAGTAACGGATGAAAGGGTGGTGACCTACCTGGCGCCCAAGCTCACCAGCGAAGAAGAACAAAAAGAGCACCTGAAAAAGAACGGGAAGATATACACGCACGAAAAAAGAGTGATCCATATCACCGGATTTGGAGAATAACAGACAAGTATATCCCGCTAAAATCAGGTAAATTTGTATAGTATGTATTACCTGGTAAAAACTCCCTGGTGGCTACGTAAACTATATCCTCGTTGTACCTGGAAAATCCCTGTGAAGAAACAGGAGAAGATCCTGTATCTCACTTTCGATGATGGTCCTCATCCCGAAGCCACACCGTATGTTTTGGATACCCTGAAGCAATGGAATGCCAAAGCCACTTTTTTCTGTATCGGCAAAAATGTGGTGGCGCATCCGGAGCTGTACCGGAGATTGCTGGATGAAGGACATCGAACGGGCAATCATACTTTCCATCACCTCAATGGCTGGAAAACGCCGGATCAGAAATATATCGCAGACATTCTCGAGACCACCAAATATGTAGATTCCGATCTGTTCCGTCCACCGTATGGAAGGATCACGCAATTTCAATCGCGGGTACTGACGGGTACCGACACGTACAAGCATGTGGGAAGGAAGTTCAGCGTGATCATGTGGGATGTGTTGAGTGCGGACTTTGATCAGCGGATCACAGCAGACCGTTGTGCATTCAATGTTACAGCCAAGGCGGAGCCAGGTTCCATTGTGGTATTTCATGACAGCGCCAAAGCATTACCCCGCATGCGCGAAGCTTTACCAAAAGTGCTGCACTATTTTTCTGAGAAAGGTTTCAGGTTTGAGACAATTCCTGTAGAAGAAATTTGACTAGCATCAGCAAGACCAATAAATAAAGTTTAATTTATTTTTAATGGGACTGAAAATTTGTCGGAATAGCGGACGAAAATGTTGATTGAGAAGGTCTTTAAATAAGTTGGGCCGGGGTAGAAACCCTGGCCCGTTTTTAATCCGTACCCTATGAAAACTGGATTAAAGGTATAAACTTTTTTGATTTAACCAAAGTAATTTCCCGGGGGACACAATAAAGCGTGAACAGCCATTTTCCGACACATTGTCGTAAATCAATTTTTTTGAAGAAACCCATATTTTATTTTTTTATATGGAGTTTTATTATCTCAAACATAATTCTTATATGACCCCCTTGAAAAGATGAGCTTTTCAATGTTTTCATTTTTTTCTGGAATTTTGTGTTCTTATGAACATACAAATTACTGATACTCATACTCATTTATATGTGAACAGCTTTTTGTCCGACCTGCCTGCCGTGATGGATCGCGCTGCTGCGGAGGGGGTGACGAAATTTTATTTACCCGCCATCGATAGTGAAACCCATGAGCAGATGCTGAAAGTGGAAGTCGATTATCCCGGCCGGTGCATTGCCATGATGGGCCTGCACCCCTGTTCTGTAGAAGAAGACTATAAAAAAGAACTGGCGATGGTGGAAGATTGGCTTTCCAAAAGGAAGTTTGTGGCCATCGGCGAGATCGGTCTGGACTATTACTGGAGCGATAAATTCCTGGCAGAGCAGGCAGAGGCCTTCCATCAGCAGATCAGGTGGGCGCTGGATCATACCATCCCGATCGTGATCCATTGCAGGAATGCGATGGATGATACCATCCAGATAGTTCGTGAACACCAGTTCGGCAAGCTGAACGGCATCTTCCATTGCTTTACCGGATCTGCAGACCAGGCCCAGGAAATTGTGGACCTGGGATTCTATCTCGGCATCGGCGGAGTACTTACCTACAAGAACTCCGGACTGGCTGAAGCCCTTGCGGGGATTAGCCTTGAGCATATGGTACTGGAGACGGATGCGCCATATCTTACCCCTGTTCCATATCGCGGCAAGCGCAATGAGCCCAGCTATCTGAAATATGTGATCGATAAGCTGGCAGAGATAAAAGGGACCGATGCCGAGAC
>JAGIAP010000482.1 GCA_017744805.1 Chitinophagaceae bacterium
TCAGTCACCCGCTCTCGAACCCGCAGCTCTTCAAGGCCTACGGCAAGAAGATCGGCGGCGGCGTGCTGCTCTACGGTCCCCCCGGGTGCGGCAAGACGCTCCTCAGCCGCGCCACCGCGGGCGAGATCAAGGCCAACTTCATCTCCATCGGCATCCACCAGATCCTCGACCTGTATCTCGGCAATTCGGAGAAAAACCTCCACCAGCTTTTCGAGCTCGCCCGCACGCATGCGCCGGCCGTGCTCTTCTTCGATGAAGTGGATGCCATGGGAGCCAGCAGGAACGATATGAAGCAATCGGCTATGCGCCATGTGATCAACCAGTTCCTCTCCGAAATGGATGGCGTCAACAGCAGCAATGAAGGCGTTCTCATCCTGGCCGCTACCAATGCGCCCTGGAGTGTGGACCCGGCCTTTCGTCGCCCGGGCCGCTTTGACCGCGTGATCTTTGTAGAGCCACCCGATGAAACGGCTCGCGTGGAGATCCTGGAAAGCATGTTGCAGAACAAACCCGTGCAGGAAGTGGACATAAAGAAGATCGCGAAGGAAACGAACGATTACTCCGGCGCCGACCTGCAGGCCGTGATCGATATCGCCATCGAGGACAAGCTCCGCGAATCCCTCAGCAGCGGCGTGTTGCAGCCCATCGCTACCAAAGACCTGCTCAAAGGTGTGAAGGCTCACCGTCCAACTACACTGGAATGGTTCGCCTCCGCCCGCAATTACGCGCTCTATGCCAATGAATCCGGGCTCTACGACGATATCCTGAAATTCCTCAAGATCAAAAAATAAGCATGGCGGACCCGGTTATCTTACTACAGAGAGCACATTTGCTGCTCTCGCAGGGGCGCACAGAAGACGCCATCAGGCAACTCAGCGAAGTGCTGCAGGCCGATCCCAATAACGATCATGCTCTCAGCCTCATGGCCCGCGGCCGCTTTGACCAACGCCGTTTCAAAGAAGGCATGGAACTGGTGCAGCGCGCCATCAGCCTGCAACCCACAGAAAGCTATTACTATTACCTGCTGGCATTCGGCTATTACAGCGTGGACAATAACCCCCATGCACAGTTGAATATCCGCAAGGCCATCGAACTCCATCCCTACCAACCGGATTATTTCGGATTATGGGCATTGCTGCTCCTGGAAAAGAACCAGTTCACCGAAGCGCTGGAAAAAGCGAATGATGGACTGAGCATCGATCCCGAGAATATCAGTTGCCTCAATACCCGCGCTACCGCGCTCAACAAACTGAACAGGACGGAAGAAAGTTTCGATACGATGCGCACCGTGCTGGACCAGGACCCTGAGAATTATTACACGCATATCACGGTAGGCTGGAACCTCCTTGAAAAAGGAAAACAGAAAGAAGCGACTGTCCATTTTCGCGAAGCGCTTCGGCTCAATCCCAATGCAGAAGGAGCGAGGGCAGGATTGAAGCAATCCCTCAAATCGAATATCCCTCCCTACAAGTGGCTATTGCAATATAGTTTCTGGCTCAATAACAAGAGCAGGAATGCGAGATGGATGATCCCTATCGGATTGTATATTGGTATCAACCTGGTGGATTATCTTTCCAAATATGCCTCACCCGGATTGGCGCTGGCAGGGAAGATACTGGTAGGCTTGTATATCCTGGTAGCATTGGCAAGCTGGTTCATCAATCCGCTCGCCAATATCTTTCTCTTTTTCCATAAGGACGGAAAACATGCGCTCACCAGCAGCGAGAAATGGAGCTCGGTTCTCACCACCACGGCACTGGTATTTGGCCTGGGATTGATCATTTATCACCTGGTAACACAGGGCGCTGAAGAATCAGTGTATTCCATCGCAGGCATACTCACGCTCACCCTGGCCCTGCCATTGAGTATTATCGAATTCCCGGTACGGCTGAAAGACCAGGTGATTGCCCAATACTATGCCATGGGCCTGCTATTGATGGGACTGACCTGGATCGGCCTCACCTTTTCCGGAATGCTTACTGCCACCTTGTTCTGGACCTATGTGGTGGCCGTAGTAGCCTTCACTTGGGTAGTGCCCTTCACCCGAAAGAGATAATTAAGAAATACTTTATATGTATCGCCCGGATCACAGAAAAGCTGATCCGGGCTTTTTTATGGTTAGCACCCCGTTAAACAAAAGATAAAAAATATACAAATACTTTTTAAGTTTCAATAAATATTGAAACTTATGTAACTTTACGGCGCAATTTAAAGCATCCCTTATGAAAGTTGTGATAGTAGGAGGCGGGTTCGGCGGCCTCCGTTTAGCCAGGAAGCTCAACAACAGACCCGGATTTGATGTGACCCTGTTAGACAGATTCAATTATCACCAGTTCCAACCGCTGTTCTACCAGGTAGCCACCGCAGGTCTTGACGCCAGCAATATTTCTTTCCCTCTTCGTAAAGTATTCCATAAATCGAAAAATGTGCGCATCCGCCTCGGCGACTTGAAAGAGGTGGTGCCAGATCAGAACCTTATCCGCACCTCACTCGGTGATATGGATTATGATGTGCTGGTGCTGGCCACCGGTGCAGGCACCAATTTCTTCGGCAATAAAGCCCTGGAGGAACATGCCTTCCCCATGAAGAGCACCATCGAAGCGCTTCAGCTTCGGCATACACTGATCCAGCATTTCGAGGACGCGCTGCAAGCCGGCACCCCTGAAGAAATGGAGCAGTTGCTGACCCTGGTAGTAGTGGGTGGTGGCCCTACCGGTGTAGAGCTAAGCGGAGCCCTCGCTGAAATGAAAAGATATGTACTGCCCAAGGATTTTCCCGAGATCGATTTCTCCAAAATGAAGATCTACCTGCTGGAAGGTTCGCCCAGAACACTGGCCGCCATGAGTGAGCAATCTTCAGCGGACTCCCGCAAATACCTGGAAAAACTCGGCGTAACCGTAATGACCGGCACCGCCGTGCAGGATTATGACGGTGAGACCGTAGTACTGAAAAACGGCACCAGCATCCGCTCCAAACTGGTGATCTGGGCCGCAGGGATCAAGGGCAATGTACCTTCAGGCATAAGACCTGAATTGATCGCAAGAGGCAACAGGGTAAAAGTGGACGCTTACAATAAAGTGCTGGGCACCGCCAACGTATATGCGATCGGCGATGTGGCCAGCATGGAACTGCCTGATTACCCCAATGGTCACCCGCAGGTGGCTCCTGTAGCTATCCAGCAGGCAGATCAATTGGGTGAAAACCTGAAACGCATCGAAAGCAAGAGCGGTCAACAACATATTCACCCCTTCAGCTATTACGATAAAGGCTCCATGGCTACAGTGGGCCGCAACCTTGCGGTAGTGGATATGCCAAAGCCCAAATTGCACCTGAAAGGTTTCCCTGCCTGGGTAGTGTGGATGGGATTGCACCTGATGCTGATCCTGGGCGTGAAGAACAGGTTGTTCGTATTTTTGAACTGGTTGTACAGCTACTTCACGTACGATCAAAGCCTGCGACTCTTGTTCAACAATACCAAACCACCGAAAAGAACAGCCTATGTCAAAGCCGTTCCTGACCGCCGCCTGGAAGAAATTAGTGCTGGCTAATTATAGCGTGGATCCATCGATACTGATGCCCTATCTGCCTCACGGCGTGGAGCTGGATACCTTCAATGGTATCCATTACCTGAGCCTTGTTGGGTTCATGTTCAGGGATACCAGTGTGATGGGCATGAAGATCCCCTTCCATATCAATTTCCCGGAAGTGAATCTCCGGTTCTATGTGAAGTATAACGATAAGGGACAGTGGAAAAGGGGAGTGGTATTCCTCAGCGAGATCGTTCCGAAATATGCCGTGGCCTTTATCGCCAACAGGATATACAAAGAAAATTACAGGCGTATGCCGATG
>JAGIAP010000483.1 GCA_017744805.1 Chitinophagaceae bacterium
TAAATGCCCCAAGGACGGGAAGATCTATTGCTTCAAAAATGGGAATATCTTCAATACGATCTTCTTTGGGTATCCCGATGAGAAATGCAATTTTCTACGATACATTAAAAGTGGAAAACTGTACCATTTCCCTCTGAGTACAGAGTTGAAGGAAAAACTGATTGAATATAAGAAGATAGCAAAGGAGCCGGTATCTACAGACAGTATTTCAGTGAAATAATTTTATTTAAGGTCATCGATCCTTAATATAACCTTCATATTCGAATGAATATTCCATTGTATAACCTGATTAACTTGCACCCTCCCAAATCATCGGGAAAACAATAACAAGGTATCTTAGTTAATCATTCGGTATAAAACACCCTGGACAGGCAACTGAACCAGGGTGTTTGTTTTATATTAGCAGATGAGCCCTTCCCATGAATCGGGATATTCAGGTAGCTTTCAAATCAAAATGTTGCACCAAATGATACCGGTTTCCCGGTACATACTTCAGAAAACTAACACTCATTCATATTTCTCCATATCGTTAATATATATCAACTATACTAAGGCAGATGGGTATTTTTCAAGTCCATCCTGCGGACGTACAAGAAAATTAATTCCCGGAACATGCAGCGGATACGGGTTTGCGGCGATCATTATATTGGTGAACGTACAGCCCCGTGAATCACCACTCATCAAGTTCTTTCATTGAGTGCTGGGATTTGAAACTATATCACGTAAATTTGAGATCACTGAGAACTGCCATCTACATGAATGCGTGAATATCTGCGTCAGATTAAACCTTTACGTGTCCTTCTGTGTTGTTTTGTTTTTGAAGAATAATTAAACTCATTATACGTTTTTCTTAAGTGAGAGGTTTCCTCTCATGTGACTAACGCCGTTCGATTTCTATCGTGACGGCTCTTTTTTTGTCGCAATCTGTCCAAAAGAGTGGTATTCCGGAATGCAGGCCCCGTAAGAGCTCCGGCCCTACAAAAAGAAGAAGGTCTCCCCACTCGGTTACGCGTTTGAGAAGACCCCGGTCAATCCAATAAATAGTCGCAGGAAACAGGTAGATACCGTTAGTTGAAAATGAGATCAGGATAAGGGATATCCAGTTCATAGCGGAGTGAGGAACAACGGTACATCAGTATATTGATGATGGCTTCTGTAGAGTATTGGTAAGTTACTCCCGGTGTTGCCGGATCATTCACCCAGTTATTGAACGTATCTGTAAAATCATCATCCAGGTTGTCTGGTGTACGGATGCCGATCTTTTTCAATGCGGCCGCATTACAGAGTTGTTCATACTGCCCCTTGATAGGTATGGCGATCATTTTCTTTTTGAGATACAAGGCTTCTGCCGGCGTTTCAAATCCTGCGCCACATACAATCCCATGACAACTGATCAGGCTCTTATTGAAGGCCTTTTTACCTACAGGGATAAAGGTTACATGCCCTTCCGTTCTTACCTCGTTCACTTCTTTGGAGAATACTTCAAAACGATGATCCGTGAGCGGTCGCAGGTAATTCATCAACTGGCCATCACAGTAAGATGGCAGATAAACCGTGATATGACCTTTGTTGGTGGCTTCAGCCTGCAGGATCTCTTCTTTGATCACGGGAGAGAAAATGAAATCATCATAGCTTTCAAAGTGCAGGCCGATATATTGAGAAGCTTTGGCGTAATTCTGTAATATCCATTCCCCGATCTTATTGGGTTTTTCAGGCCTTGGCGTTTTGGCGCTCATGAAGCTGGCCTGGTGGCCGAAATTCACGGAAGGGACTTTCTTGTAAGCACAGGCCAGGGAAGTGATACACTCGAAGTCATTCAACACCAGGTCGTATTTCTCAACAGGCAAATCCCGCATTTCCTTCATGATCCTGAAAGGAGAAACTTTGCTCATGATCTTCCGGTAGTTGAGGCTTCCCTTGCAGGTATAGAATAAACTGAGGCCCTGGCTCCGGTACTTGATCTCTGCATCGAGAGGCAGGGTACTGTTGGCGCCGCTGAGAAAGATATCCACCGTTCCGAACTTATGCAGGTAGGGCAGAAGCTCCATCGCTCTGCTGATATGTCCGTTGCCGGTAGCCTGTATGGCATACAAAATTTTCATCCTGTGTATTGTTTGTGCTTTGTTTAGATGGCGAGTGAATTGATATAAAAACTTATTTCATCGGTGATCACATTCAATGGCATCTTCTTTTCCACATTGGGAACGTGCTGGAATTTGGCTTCGTCGTACTCGAATATCTTCCACTCTCCCTGCTGATATTCCAGTGCCGTGAGGTGCTCCACCCAATCCCCCGAATTGAGATAGACCACTTCTCCTTTTTCTGTTTTCACCACTCTTTTCTGTGGTTGATGGATATGTCCGCAGATCACATAATCATATTTCTTATCGATGGCCAGTTCGGCCGCGATCATTTCAAAATCGTTGATCCGTACCACTGCCTTGTTCACTTCTGCCATCACTTTTTTGGAGATGGAGAGCTTTTCCCGGCCAAAGGCTTTCAGGATCGAATTCACAAAACGGTTGAAGAGGATAAGCGCGCCGTAGCCATTGCTACCCATTTTGGCCAGCAGTTTGGCCCCACCCTTGGTGGTATTGTCGAATACGTCCCCATGGAAGATCCAGGTCATCTTATTATCGATCTCCAGTACCAGCTTGTCAGTGAGGGTGAAATTGCTCAACTGGAAATCTGTATACTTGCGCATCTGTTCATCATGATTGCCAGTGATATAGAATACGCGTGTGCCCTGCATCATCATATTGAGCACTTCTTTGATCACGGCCATATGTGAGGAGGGGAAATAGCGTTTCGAGAATTGCCAGCAATCGATGATATCTCCGTTGAGGATGAGGATATTCGGCGTAATGCTTTTGAGGTAGGCTACCAATTCTTTGGCGCGGCATCCGTATGTGCCGAGATGCACATCTGAGATCACAACAACATCAACTGGTCTTTTTTCCATGTAGAGAGCGGTTTAGCAAAATTCCAACCATAAGCTGATCTTGACGTAAATTCGGGGTTAAGGAATTGTGTTGTTATTGTAAAGCGAATATTAAGCAGGCGCTCTATCGGTATGGCGTAACCGTATCAGGATGTCCCATGAGCCCATGTTTTAACAGCTTTTAAACAAGCGCCTGTATTGCATATTTGCGTATTGTACTACTTTCATATATCCACTAATCACCCTTGCGATGAATGAAGATCTCATATTGCTGATCGGAGAAAAGATCAAATCGAAACGGACACAGAAGAAGATCACCGTTGAAACACTTGCCAAAAATGCCGGTGTAACAAAAGGACTGATCTCGCAGATAGAGAATAACCGGACCGTTCCTTCCCTGCCTGTATTGTTCAATATCATCCAGGCTTTGAATGAAGACCTCAAGACCTTCTTCGAGGATATGCATGTTCATTTCACCAATGGCCATGTGCTGATCATCAGGAAGGGAGAGGAGAAGCCATTTGAGAAAGAGCCCGTTCGCGGATTCACCTACAAGCGCATCCTCACCAAAAGCCTGGTAACGCAGGCTATCGATGTGGCGGTGCTGGACCTGAAGAAGGGCGCGGGTCGCAAACAGATGATCACCACCGATGCGTTCGAGTGCAAGCATATCCTTAAAGGAAAAATAGAATACCAGATAGAAAAGGAAAAATTCACGCTCGAGGCAGGGGACACCCTCTTCTTCGATGGGAGAGCCAGGCACCGGGTAAAGAATATCGGGTCTGCCGAAGCCAGTATCCTGATCGTATATCTTTTCTGAACCGATCCCAAGATATTTCGCGGGGGCAGCAGCCCCTTTTTTTGTGGCCTTATGTTCCACGGTTGAATTTCAGCAGTTTAATAT
>JAGIAP010000484.1 GCA_017744805.1 Chitinophagaceae bacterium
CAGACCCAGGAGTATCCATGAGTGACGAAATTAAACATGAATGCGGGCTGGCATTCATACGCTTACGCAAGCCATTCTCCTATTATAAGCAACAATACGGTACAGTAATGTGGGGCATCAACAAGCTGTACCTGCTCATGGAAAAACAACATAACCGTGGCCAGGATGGTGCGGGTGTTGCCGCCGTGAAGCTGAATGTGGAGCCCGGTAATCCCTTCCTCAACCGGATCAGGAGCAATGCCAATCAACCCATCGCCGATGTTTTCACCAAGATCAACCAGGATGTAAAGGATCTGGAACAATACATGCCCGACTGCCTGGAGCATCCAACATTGATGAAAGGCCATATCCCTTTTCTGGGTGAATTGCTGCTGGGCCATCTCCGTTACGGAACACAGGGCAAGAACAATGTCGAGTTCTGCCATCCATTCATAAAAAGACATACCCAGCCAACCCGCAATCTGGCGCTGGCCGGGAACTTCAACCTCGTCAATACAGACGAGCTCTTCAACCTGATCGATATCGACCCGGGTGAATTCCAGAAGCAGAGCGACCTTGCCGCCATGATGGAAGTGATCCATCATTTCCTGGTAAAGGCCGATGAGGAGGATCCAAAGAACCTGGATGTGGCTGCTGCCCTCCGCAAGGCCGTGAAACTGTTCGACGGAGGCTTCACCGTAGGTGGTTTGATCGGCAATGGGGACTCCTTCGTGTTCCGCGATGCCAATGGTATCCGCCCTGCCTACTACTATGTGAATGAGGATGTGATCGTAGTTGCTTCAGAAAGAGCTGCTATCCGTACCGTATTCAATGTAGGTGAGAACGAAGTATTGGAATTGATGCCTGGCCAGGGTGTGATCACAAAGGCCGATGGCACCTGGTCTGTAGAGCAGATCCTGGAGCCAAAGGAGCGTCGCGCCTGTAGCTTCGAGCGGATCTATTTCTCCCGTGGCAGTGATGAAAAGATCTATAAAGAAAGAACACAGCTTGGCTATAATCTTACTGAGCAGGTATTGAATGCTGTTGATCACGATCTGAAACATACGATATTCTCTTTCATCCCCAATACGGCTGAAGTGGCCTTCTATGGCATGTGGAAAGGGCTGGATGATTACATGAAAAAGGTGAAGATCGAAAGGATCCTTAGCTGGGGAAATGAGATCGATCCGGAGAAGCTTTCGGAAATGATCAGCCGAAAAGTGAGGATAGAAAAGATTGCCATCAAAGACGTAAAAATGCGTACCTTCATTACAGCCGACAGCAGCCGTAATGAGATGGTACAACACGTATACGACATCACTTACGGAACGGTGCAGAAGGGGTTGGATACCCTGGTAGTGATCGATGATTCCATAGTGAGAGGCACCACGCTGAAGCAGAGTATCATCAGGATGCTGGCCAGGCTGGAACCGAAGAAGATCATAGTGGTCTCTTCTGCTCCGCAGATCAGGTATCCGGACTGTTATGGTATAGATATGAGTAAGCTGGGAGATTTCATTGCATTCCGTGCGGCATATGAATTGATGAAAGAGACTGGAAAAGAGAAATGTCTGCAGGAAATGTATGATCGTTGCAAGGAATTGCAGAGAATGGGCCAGCTTCATACAGAGAACGTAGTTCAACAACTTTACAAGCCCTTTACGCCAGAGCAGATCTCAGAGAAGATCGCCCAACTGATCACTCCTAAAGAAGTGAATATCCCGGTTCAGGTGATCTTTCAGACGATCGAATCCTTACATCATGCCTGCCCAACCAATTTGGGCGACTGGTATTTCACCGGTGATTATCCAACTCCCGGAGGTAACAGAGTGGTGAACCGGGCCTTCATAAACTTTATGGAAGGCAAGAATGTAAGAGGATATTAAAGCCTGTTTACGCCGTCATTTTACCTGTCTGAGAAAAATGGGTGTCCTTACTCGTTATGGATGACCCATGCCAGTGGCATATGCCCGGAAACTTGATTAAATTAAGAAAAAATCTTATTATCGTTCCGGCGGATGATGTTACATTCGTATGAGTCCCAGCCCCACCTCTTTGGTAACCGCTATTTTGTAAAGAATATCTTATGAATAGGATTTCCATCATGATCGTTGATGACCACACCCTTATCCGGGAAACATGGTCATTCCTGCTTGGACGAAATGAAGGATTCGATGTGATAGCTGAGGTCGGCGATGGTCAACAGGCAATCGAGATCGCCCGCGATAAGCGGCCGAATATCGTGCTGTTGGATATCAATATGACCCCACTCAATGGATTTGATATCATCAAGATGATCCGTAAGTTGAGCCCCGGCTCAAAAGTGATCGCTGTATCCATGCACTCCCAACCCGCCTATGCCAAGAAGATGTTCCGCCTGGGCGCCAGGGGCTATGTTACCAAGAACTCCCCCAGGCAGGAAATGCTCAATGCCATCACCGAAGTGTACAATGGATCCATTTTCATTTGCCAGGAAGTAAAGAATATTCTGAGCGACCAGGTGTTGAATGAAGAAGAAACTAATACCGGCCTCAATCAGCTTTCTGAAAGAGAGATCGAGGTGATCAACCTGATCCGCGATGGGCTCAGCTCAAAAGAGATCGCAGACAGGCTCAAACTGTCTATCAAAACAGTGGAGGTGCACAGGCATAATATCCTCAAGAAACTGAAAGTGAAGAATACTGCAGCCCTGATCAATTATATCAACTCGAATGGGCTTTGATAGTTCCCCATAAGCATTTTTTGCAATACTCCGTATTAATTCGGTAAAAAAATTAATTCCAATTTAATTTGGCAAAGAATTTGCTACTTTTTTCAAGCCGACCGTTTAGCTTCCTATGAGGAACCAATCTTAAACAGGCCTGTTTAAATTTCTGATTCCTTTGATTGAAACTTATTAGGTATTATTGCAAGGGGGGAATTATTTCCTCCCTTATTGTTTATAGCCATCGATTTATGAAAAGATCCGTGATCATTGTACGCCATGCAAAGAGCAGTTGGAGTGATCCTTCCCAGCCAGATTTCGACCGGCCTTTGAATGATCGCGGCAAAGCCGATGCACCGGTGATGGCAAAACGCCTGCTCGATAAGAATGTAAGGATCGATGCTTTCATCACCAGCCCTGCCAGGCGCGCAAAGAAAACAGCCGCCCTTTTTGCTGAAGTGTATGGGAAAGACAAGGAACACTTAATATTGGTACCATCACTCTATCATGCAGAGCCACCGGATTTTTTTAAAGCCATCATGCAAGCACCGGACCAGGCGGCCACTATCGCGATCTTCTCCCATAATCCAGGTATTACAGCTTTTGTGAATATGCTAACCAAAGTGAATGTGGATGATATGCCTACATGCGCTGTTTATGCTGTTCAATGTGAGCTCGACAGTTGGACCGGATTTGAAACAGTTCATAAGGATTTCTGGTTCTTTGACTATCCGAAATCCATATAGCCGCAACGCCTTTGTTGGCAGGCATTTGATTTGTATGTAATTTCGATGCAATCCCAATACATTCCACCCCTCAGAAAACGACACCGGACCACCTCCCGGTTTTAAATTTTGATTTCCTGTAAAATACCGCGCAACACCATTAAAACTGAAAGCATATGCTTAACAGGAAACTCGTATTCCGTGCCTGCGCGGCGCGGACCCTCCTCTTATGTGCACTATTTATTTCTGCGGCTGCCGGAAGCTACGCCCAGTGTACATTCAATAAATTGATACCACAGTACTTCCCAATGGGATCGATTCCCGGCAATAATATCCCGGGTTATCCGCACGATTTCATTACAGGGC
>JAGIAP010000485.1:0-229 GCA_017744805.1 Chitinophagaceae bacterium
GTTCATCCTTGGTTGCATTCTTTAATACATAGCCAGAAGCACCATTATCGAGCATCTTCTGAATAAAGCTCTGCTGGTCAAATGTGCTCAATCCTATCACATAAACCTGCGGATAAAGATCCAGTACCTCTTTACACAGATCAATGCCACTTTTGTCCGGAAGATTGATATCCATTAAGATGATATCAGGTAATTGCTTCTGCAAATAAGCCATACAGGAGGTCGCATT
>JAGIAP010000485.1:239-3765 GCA_017744805.1 Chitinophagaceae bacterium
GACCCACCCATTCGATTTCCTTTTCATTTTGTAATAATGAGCGTATACCTTCTATCACCAGATAGTGATCATCAACTATAAAAACCTTTATTGCCATTATAAATTTAGTTCAATATGAATAGAAGCTCCTTTTCCTGGTTCCGATCTTACATCCACCTTTCCCTTCAAATATTCGATACGGTTATGGATATTGCTCCAACCCATTCCCCCGGACCTTTCCAGTATTGCAGGATCGAAACCCTTGCCATCATCTTCTACCGTGATGCCGATCCCATTATCAATGACACTCAACTGGACAATTGCCGTTTTTGCAGAAGCATGTTTCATGGTATTATTGATCAGCTCCTGTACGATCCGGTAGATGGTGATAGCAGTGGTTTGATCAATATTTACTTTGTCTATACCAATTGACTGATAATTTACCTGTAATGCCCCTGACAGATTGATGCCCTGACAGAAATCCTTCAAGGCTACCCCCAGTCCGAATTTGACCAGAGCTTCCGGCATCATATTATGTGCCACCCGGCGCATTTCTTTGATTGAACTGTTCAGCATATCCATGCTGCGCTCAAACACCTGCACATTTTCTGGCGTAAGAACAAGGTTGCCTTTCATAGTTTGGAATGAATATTTTATGCCAGACAACATTCCTCCCAGTCCATCATGAAGGTCTCTCGCCAGGCGGGTCCTTTCCTGCTCTTCCCCTTTCAATACTGCTTCCACGGCTGTTAACTGTTTTTCTGTTTCCAGCTCATTGATGCGCTGCTGTTGCAGTTTTTGTTTTTGCCTGTAATTCCTGTAGAGCAGCAATGAAATAACCAGGAGCATCACAGCACCCGAAAAAAGAATATAGTTCAACTTGCTTTTTCGTTCGATCTCTGAATGTTGCACCAATAACTGTGCATCTTTCTTTGCTGTTTCATATTTTTTTTCCAGTTCTTTCCCATATTTTTTTGCATCCATATTCACTACGGAATCATTAACCTGTTTATGCTTTTGAAAGTACTCATAGGCTTCTTTATACCTCCCGGTAACCGCATATATATCTGAGAGGTATTTATAACCATTGTTCAGTATTCCATTATAATTCACGGATTTTGCTTCTTTTATCCCGGATAACAGATATTTCTCGGCTTCTGCATAATTTTTTTTCATAATGGCTATGGCTCCCATCTGCAATTCGGATTCCGCTTTGCCATAACTATAATTGTAGGTTGTTGAAATATTATAAGCCTTTTGGAAAAAATAAAATGCCGAATCCAACTGTTCCAGTTTTTTAAACACCTGGGCAGATATGAGGTAATAAGACAAGAGAATATCAACATTGTCTACATTGTCTTCTTCAGCAAAATAGATCTTTGAACTGTCGAGGGCCATCCTGGCAGACCTGGTGCTGTCTTGTCTGCTGTAAGCATTTGCCAAAATGAAATAGGCCATAAAAAGATCCTGCCCTGATCCTCCGTTTTTTGCAGCCGTTACGGCTTTATGCGCATACTCGATCTCCTTGTCATTTTCGTTGATATCTCCGAAAGCCGTTGAGAGATTGGTGTATTTACTTACCAATCCTCCGGGGAGTTTATGTTCTTCGATCAACGAAATACTTTTCAAATAATATTCTATCGCTTGCTGAAATTCATTTTGAGCTTTTAAGGAATTTGCTTTGTCGTTGTAGGCGTTAGCTTCCCATAATTTCGCTTTCGGATGACCTGATTTTTTATAGTATTCTATTGCATTGTCCAAACTTGCCAGCGCCTGCTCATATTTCGCAGCGCTATTGAACAAAAACGATTGGTTTTGGTAAGTGCGCCCCAACTGGTAATACAGTTTTTTTTCACTAGCGAACTTTATGGCCTCGCGATATGCCTGGTAGGATTTTGCAGTATCTATGGCTTCATAATCCACCGCCAGCCGCATCATGCTCATGGCCCTTGAACTATCGGGCATTGACTGTTGAAGCTCCTTTGTGATACTATCAACAAGGTGTTGCTGGGCTCGCGCTGAATTTAGAAATAGAAGGAAAAACAGGCAACAACGTAATTCTTTCTTCATGTAGTAATATACCTCTTTGTCTGCCATTCTACAAATAAACGATTGAGTCTGGCCATTAAGCATCCCCGTTTTCCATGATTTTTAAAGGGTTTTCAAAATCTCCTGTTTTTCCGGGATATAAAAATAGGCCGGGGAAGAGCAACTTTACTCCTACAAAAACCATTATGATAAAGATTGCTTTTATAGGGATCGCCATTCTTATGTATTGCGGCGGTTTTGCCCAGCCGGTTAAAAAAACGCCGCAAAAAGACAAGCCGCCAACACAAAAGGAAATGCAAGCCATGATGAAGGAAATGCAGAAGGAATTGGATGGGATGAGCCCGGAAGATAAGAAGCTACTCGACAGCATGGGTGTAAAGCTGCCTTCAACGAAAAATATCCCCAATGTATCAGATAAACAACTAGCTGGTGCCTGGAAAAATGAAGGCCGTGTTGTGCCTGAGCGGGATGCTGCACGTATCGCCTCCGTACCCAAAGCGGTCACCGGTTCAAAGATGGGGGCTTATATAATTGCCATACAAAGCCAATTAGGGTCAGTGCTGAAGCCTGCAGTGATAACTGCCGGCAATGAAATATATGCATATATAAGATTGAATAGTAAAAATATCGATGAAGCAGGTAATATGGCCATTGGGCTTTGGTTGGCCGGCCAGCCAGAACTGGCTCTATATGTTTTGGGAAAATTATGCGTAACAGAAGCCGCTAATACGGATAATCTTAATAACTATGCTGCTATGCTTTCCATGCAGGGGGCACAGCACCTGGCCATTCCTATCCTTAATAATCTCAATGCTAAATATCCAAAGAACAGTACCCTGCTCAATAATCTCGGGCAGGCATGGTTTGGGTTGGGAGAAATTGGCAAAGCCGAAAAATATTTAGATAGCGCTATTCGTATTTATGCTTATCATCCACAGGCTAATCTTACCAAATCATTCATCGAAGAAAGCAAGGGTAATAAACAGGGAGCGATCAATGCGGTCAAACGAAGTATTGTAAAAGCCTACAGCATGGAAAAAGAGAATCGCCTGAATAAGCTCGGTTCCACGCTTAGATCCGAAAATGTAAGCTGGGACAGGCCCATGCCGCAAGATCCGCTTGGGCTGGAAAAATTTAAATGGCCTGCATATCCCATGAATATTGCAGAAAGTGAAATATTGGAAGCGGAATGGGATGCATTCAGGGAAAAATGCCAGGAAGAAATAAATGAGTTAAAAACGCAGGAGACAACACTTCAGGCAAAAGTGGAAGAGTCAAATGACGCACGTACTAAAAAATTGCTGCAGGCGGGACAAACAGGAAGTATAGTTTCTCCAGTACCACTGCTTGCATATAAAGCGATGGTGAAACTCAATAATCTTATTGATGACAAGGATGGGCACCTGTCATTCTCGTACCAGAAAAAAACACAGTCTGTATTGGATGCACATGCAGAGGCTGAAAAGCTGGAAGATATCCTTAGCAACCAACTAAAAAC
>JAGIAP010000486.1 GCA_017744805.1 Chitinophagaceae bacterium
GTACAAAGGCCCCTGGCTGCCCGAACCTTTGGAAAATGTGCAGGAGTCCATGCCCGAAACCGGAAAGGATATTTCCATCGGCTTTCTGTTTCTGCTGGAGAAACTGAATCCCCTCGAACGGGCCATCGTCATATTGCGGGAAAGTTTCGATCTCTCTTACAAAGATCTGGAGACGATTCTTGAAATCCCCGAAGCGAACTGTCGTCAGCATCTTCATCGTGCAAAAGAGAAATTGCAAAAAGATAAAAAGCGATTTGAAGTGGATACGCAACGGCATCGTGAATTACTGGATGCTTTCATTGCGGCTGGTTTGAGTCAGGATCAGGAAAAGCTGATATCGATATTGAAAGAAGATATTTCCTTATATGGCGATGGTGGAGGCAAGGTGTCGGCTGCTACACAACCGCTGTTCGGTCGCGATGTAGTATCTCGCTTTATCCTGGGACTTTTCAAAAAGATCCCGGTCCCCACGCCGTTGTACAGTTTTCCATTGGTGAATGGATTGCCGGCCCTGGCCTTGTTTGATGCGGTTACCAGGGAACCGATCACCTGTATCTGTTTTGATCACGATGAACAAGGCATCAATG
Source organism: Chitinophagaceae bacterium (assembly GCA_017744805.1). GTDB lineage: Bacteria > Bacteroidota > Bacteroidia > Chitinophagales > Chitinophagaceae > Pseudobacter. The sequence goes on from JAGIAP010000486.1 coordinate 588, forward strand.
ATTTCTATTTTATCAGGAATCCGGATAAACTAAAAAATATCATCTACCAGGGCTAGGAATTGTCACGAAACAGGAGTAATGCAGTCTATCTGTAAAATACAGTTGACAATGGAACATCAATTGAGACTTCAGCCCATCGAAAAACCTGCGAGCTTGTACGTTAAGCTGGGATATTGGTATTTCAAAAAATTAGTAGGCAAGGTGATCACCCCCGCGAAGGTGGTGTATGCGCGTGTGCCTGCTTTGATGAAAGTGGCCGCACAATTTTACAAGATCAGTAAGAAAGCGCCACTGAGCGAGGATCTGAAGATCCTGGTACATGCATTGGTATCTGATCTGAACGCTTGTTCTTTTTGCCTGGACATGGCACAGGCATTTGCAATGCGTAAAGGGAATTCGATGAAAAAGCTAGGGTTGCTACATGAGTTCGAAACGCATGAACTGTTCTCTCCTGCAGAGCGTGCCTGTTTGGAATACGTAAGGGAAGTGACACTTCATAAGCAGGTGCCGGATACGGTTTTCAATGAATTGAAGCGGTATTACAGTGAAGAGCAGATCATTTATGTCACCTTCCTTTGTGCATCGGAAGTATATTACAATACGATGAACCTGGCGCTGGGCATCGGTTCCGATGGCTTATGCGCTATTCAATGAAGTGGTACAAAAAGAAAAGAGGTTGACTCGATGACAACCTCTTTTTCCATACAAAGCTGACTGCGTTAATCCTGAATCTTGCCAAATGAATGAGAACTGTCGCTTTGCATTTATTGAGCTGAAATACTGCCTGATTGTAATGCTGTCTTCACAAAATCCTTTACTTCATCTGTCGGGAGCGCTATTGAGCTGGTGCGGCATGCCCTGGCGATATTGATACCCATGAAATTCCCTTCCTCATCAAATACCGGTCCTCCGCATTCTGATGGGTATAACCTGGCATCATGGATGAACACTTTTTTGAAACCATCTCTTCTTACACTTTTCCCTCCTTCAAATTGTTCTGCCAGATGAAGAGCATTCACAACGGGGTTGCCTCTTTGCCTGAGCACTATCTTCCTGGTATAACCGAAGCCTTTTCTTTTCCCTTTCAGGAGGATGGTGGAGTAAGGACGGCAGGTAGAAATTTCCCATTCAAGCTCTTCAGTACTGCTTACTTTGATCCCATTGATGCTGATGATCCGGTCGCCATTCTTGAGTTTGGAGTGAAAGGCCATACTACCCGGATCGATCTTATCTATGACGATAGTGCTATCGCGCTCTGTAACTGTTACGCCCAGGTATGAGCCCCATCCGCCCAGCATAGGGCCGATAGTGGGAGAGCTTAGCACACTCACTTTAGCTGCCTGATAATAGGTGCCTGGGGAGATCAGGAATTTACCAGCGTTGCTGAATAGTTTTTCATCGGCGTGGGTGGAAAGGATATCGATACCACCTTCGAGATCGATGCCTGGTGACAGCAGTACGAGGTCCTTTAGGGAGTCGCGGGCGATCACTTTAACAGGGATTGATCTCTTTTTATAAGTAACGAAGATGGAATCCTTGCCTACTATCGAGCTTTTGCTGATGATATAGTTGTGGTTGGCAACGGAGATCAGGGTACCCAGGGCTTCAGATTCTTCTCCGTTGAGCGGACTGACCACTTCGATGCTGCCTGCTGCAAGAGAAGTGAGCATTCCCTGGAAATTGTTGTGCATATTTTCCAGGGCAGGAAAGGGGCGTGAGAAAGTTGAGGGGGCTACACTATCTGTTTTCAGCGTTACGGGTGGCATCTCATAAATGATGTCTTCCGGTTTTTTCAATTGTTCCCAGTATTTGCGGAACTGATCTACCGGTATCTCAAAATTGGCGTCCAGTGATTGAGAGATCCTGCTGTGGATGCCGATCACTTTTCCGTTGAGGTCGAACAAGGGACCGCCGGAGTCGCCGGGTTCCATCAGGGCTGTATTGCAGAGGAAGCCGGGATTGAGACTGCTTTGGGTTACATACCCGAATCTTACCAGTGGATGGCCACTTTGTTTCATATTGCCGGGATAACCCAGGCTCAGGCAGGGTTGGAAGGGTTGAAGATTGTATGACCAGCCCATCTCTGCATGTGGCCAATTTCCGGGCTGTATAATTTTCATCACTGCGGCGTCCACGATCTTAAGGCTACCCAATCCAAGAGCGAATGTTTTTTTTCCGTCGGGGAATACTACCTGATATACCTGGTTGGCACTGACGGCGTGGGCGGCCGAGAGGATATAGCCTTCTGCATTGATCACTACAGCGCTGAAGGTGACGCTGAGCTTTTTGTCGCTTATTGAATCATATTGCGAAACGGCGACGGTGGCAGGGGCAACCTGGTTCACTACTTGCTGGATACGATTTTCAAGGGCCCTGGTGTCTAATTGCTGGGAGGTAGCAGGCAGTACGATACCCAGCGCAATAATTAGAGCGTAGATTTTGGTCCGCATCTTCGGAGATTGAAGAGATGGTTTGATATTGTTGACGAAGAACTAACATCAACTGGGTAGAAAAGGGTGAAGCGGATGGAGAAAAAATTAAGGGAGGGGGATCAAATTACAGCTTGATCGCCATTACGAGATATTAATTGCTTTAAATCAATACGATTTTATTTCAATGTGTTAAGATTCCTCGGTCTTCTTGCCCCCTTACTTTATATCAGAGAGGGTATGTTGAACAGACTCTGCAAATCTGGCTCCCAAAATCCGTTGCGAGTTTGAATCGAAATGCAAGGTGTCTCCTTTGTGATTTAAGTCGCTCGTATTAATCAAATTCAATCCTGGTATTTTTTTTAAATGATTATTGATTGAATCAGAATAAGGGCCTTGGAAGCTAGGTAGCAAGGCTACATGAATAGGGCAGTTAAGATTTGATCTTAACTGGTCAAAAAAAGGTACAGCATATAGGGGAAATTCTGCATGCATAGCATCATTGGCGTCATTTTCGCCTTGCATCCAAAGGACACCATCTATTTTTGGAGCTAATTTAGATTTGCGCAGTATATTAGAATATAGTTTATTATTTCTATAAAGTGAATCATAGAGCCATTGCTTAATTGATGAGCCTCCTACAGCACAAGGCACCAGAGCAATCTGCGAGCCAGGAGGGAGTAATTTCAGCCTTTCTTTCGCGAAACTGATCCCACAGTCTAGTCC
>JAGIAP010000487.1 GCA_017744805.1 Chitinophagaceae bacterium
ATCTTATACGGAGGAGCATCCCAAACTCCCTCATAATCTTGGGCCGGTTTGGCATTTAAGTATTTCTCAAATTCAGAAAGATCAATTTCTACAACTGGCCAATTAGCGAGCATTTTTCTCATGTATGCAGTATCTTCCGACAGATTGGTAACTCCGGACTTTCTTATAGAAGATTGAGATTGTATTATGTAAGCATGCCCTTTTCTAAAAAAACGCAACCATTCCCGCATAGCAGTAAGACATTCCGCTTGCGTTTTTGCCACACCGATCTTATCCTCAATAAGTTTATTATGAAATGCGTAGGCTGCTGTGCCTTTTGATGCTAATATGTATTTAAACCCCGCATCATTTTCTTCAAAAGTGCTTTTCAACCACTTGAAATTTGTCACACAATTACAATCCTGGCAATAAGAAGGGTAGTTTGCCATGATAACCGATAAAATAGCAAGCAGGCGGATCTTGAACATAAGCGATCTATTGAATTGATAATATATATTTATGATGCAGTTTGATGGAAATACGATACAAGTCAATAAATGTTACAGCTTCGCTGCCCAATAAAAAAAGGAAGCACAATTTGCACTTCCTTTTTTTATTGGATAAAAGCCGTTATGCCAGGCCCTGGTCCCGGCACTCCAAAGCTTCTTCTTATTTTACTTCAAGCAATTCCACATCGAATACCAGCACAGAGTTACCGGGAATACTCCTGTAATCGCTACAACCATAAGCCAGGTAAGGCGGAATGATCAATTTTATCTTCCCTCCCTGTTTGATCAGGGGAATACCTATTTTCCAACCATCGATCACACCATTCAATGGGAAACTGGCTACTCCCGCATCGAAAGATGTATTGTTGGTGAATTTACCGGTGTAGTTCGCTTTTACAGTTGAACTGATGGAGGGAGTTGCACCAGTGCCCGGATCGATGACCTGGTAATACAACCCACTGGCATCTTTGGTAGCAGAAATGCCATTATCGCTGATATACTTTTTCATTACAGCATCATCTTGTGCTGCCGTGGTACATCCGGGATCCTTATCCTTATTGCTGCATCCTGTCAACGCCAGGGCCAATACCGTACTGAAAACAAGAGTGAATAAACGCATGTATGTTTAAGATTTATGGGCAAATATAGGGCATGCAGCAGATTGAGCAGCCAGGTATTCTGGCGTCAATACCACAGCCTCCCTTCTACCTGATGAATATATTCCAGGGTCTCTTTTCTCACTACTTTCCTACTCTCGGTCCGGGGAATTGAAAAGATCTTCTTCCAACCTTCAAACCAGCCCCCCCAGGCAAACGGCCATTTCTTGATGAATTGCAGGGACCACATCAGCGAGATGCTGATAAAATACCGGTATGGCAGGTTACGGTAAGCCATTTTGCTCTTGTTGACCCAGAGCATTTGTATTTTCCTTACATCAGGGACCCGCCCTTTCGGAGATTCAAAATGGGCTACGGTTACACTACTATCATAAGCGATCTTGTACCCCGCATCCAGGATACGGTATCCCAGATCATACTCTTCCATTCCATAAAAAAAGTCCGCAGGATAATTGCCGGCACGATGATATGCCTCTAAAAGTATAGCATGTGCACAGCCGATATAATAGGAAGTGAGGAACTGGTCTTTATTGCGGTACTTATTGAACTGCTTATGAGGAAATGCCGATTGCTGGATATCCTCCGTGTCGCGCCAGAAAACTTTGAAGCAATACACCCCCACCCTATTCTGCAAAGCGAATTCCGACCTGAACAATTTGTCTATTTTTATCAGTGCATCGGTTTCTCTAAAGATGGCATCATCATCTAAAGTGATCACCACGGGCGACTGCACTTCCGAGATAGCTTTATTTCGTCCCCTGGCAACTCCCAGGTTCTCCTCACTGCGTATATAGTGGAAAGGCAGTTGTTGTAATGCTAAAAAATCGGTGACTGATGTATATGAAACGGTGGAAGCATTGTCGATGATTACAACCCGATCGAGCAATTTGTCAGCCTGCTCCTGACCGGCAATATTCTTCAACAACCGAAGCAGATCCTCTGGCCTGTTATATGTGATGATGATCAGGGAAAGCGCTTTCTTCTCGATCATAATGATGGAAATTTAATATATGCCTGCATTTCGGGCTGCAGTTTAGTGATATTATTCCAATTGGCCAACGGGAGCCGCCTCCCCAACAGAAAACGCCCTGCCATTGCAGAGCGTTCTTTTGACCCAAATACCAATTCGCAGGTTGCACCTACGCTATTCGGTCCTTATATAAGAGAATTTCGCGTTTAGAGGAGCTGTCTTATGTTCGGTGATATTCCCAACTGTCTTTTGAAAATGCAATGTCCCGGAAACCGTCCCTGTCACCAACTCCCCGATATTGCCCCAGGCTGTGATGGAGACGGTGCCATTACCAAATCGCGGCATAACGGAACCTTCTTCATAATATTCGGTCTTCCACTCGTAAGGGTATGTGGTTACCGTGCAAGCCGCCAAATTATGCTCACCGAAAGCATACACGCCCTTACCCTTGAAACCCTGATCCATGGCCAGTACCAGGCTCGGGACATTATCTCCCGTAACATCGGTCGCCATCATAAAAAGCATAAATGTGCCTGCTGAGGCAGAGGCCGTTACCGTTCCATACAGATCTCCATAACGTTGACCATCACATGTGAACTCAAACAGGGACTCTTTCTGCACCGTGATATTGGAGATCAGTTTTATCACCCCTTTACCCGTATTGAGATCGGCGCTCACGGCAACCGGATTGCCTGCGGGAATATTCCCCGGGGCATGATAGACCTTTTCATTCGCAGCCGCTCCTGTCAACCAACCATTAACATTCCCATCCTGGCTTGGCTGACCATTCACCTGCCAGTTGCTGACCCTATCTACAGCCACTACCTGCGGCTCGCCAAGTGTATGTAAGAGCTCATCCATATTATTGGGGTCGGGATCCTCACTGTAAGGCAGCTTCACCACCTGCAAAGGCACAGTCTGATTGACCAGCACAGTCTTCAATCCGGGTAGCATTTTGAAAGTGGCGTAAAAGGACCAGCGACTAAAATGATTGATAGTAGCAGCTACTGTCCTGGCCGCTTTGTTCACCTGCATCTTACCGATACCCTGCCATACATTCTGATTGTTCTGAAAGCCCAGCCCCAGCAATTCCGGCGCCGTGCCCCCCATCTCTTCCTCGTTGTAATGCAAGGTTACCGTTACAGGTTTTGCAAACTGTTGCCCATTGGGTAGAAAATCGTATGACAGACCAATGCCCTGAGGTGTGGTATTTTCGATCGACTGGATCTTGATAGTGGTGTTGGCATTCAAAGCACCAGCGGGGATGGCCAGGCTCACCCTGCCATCCGGGGACGTAATGGTACCTCCCGCAGCTCCGATCACCTGGATCTGCGGCTCTCCTACCGGCTCCCCGATGGCCGTTGGAAAGGGTGTTACTTTTTCCGGTAATGCCTCCGTACCGGCATCTCCTTTTTTGCAACTACTGAATGACCCAAAAAGAGAAAACAGGGAAACAGTAATAATGAACTGAATTTTTCCTGACATATTGATTTGTTTTATGGCTATTTGCGATCCGGACAACCGGACCAGAATGATGCCGCAAAACTAGACCCGTTACCCACCAACTGTATTTCGAACATGCATGGAAGGCATTTTTTGAGACCTGGACCGTTTATGCACCGGATCGATCAGATCCTTGCATTGTTGGTTTTTTCAAC
>JAGIAP010000488.1 GCA_017744805.1 Chitinophagaceae bacterium
ATCCTGGGCTGATACCCTCACTGCAGTAAGCAGGAAAATAACTATGGCTAAAACGGTTCGCATCATCTGCGGTATGGATTGCTGACCAGCAAATCTACTCAATTGCAATTACCTTGCCGCCACTTGTACAATTTTTTGGTAATATTAAGGTGTGACCATTCTATCTTTACGCCAATTAAATTTTCATCATGAAGAAATTCCTAGTAGGAGTATTAGCCCTGGCCACTGTGCAGCAACTGACCGCACAGGACCACCAGGCAGAAGCTCAGGACACTTCCTGGAAAAAGGAGTACCGTGGAAGCTATACGATCATCAATGACCTTGTCCATACCAAAGTGGACGTGAAGTTCGATTACGACAAATCTTATATGTACGGAAAAGCGTGGATCACGCTAAAACCGCATTTCTATCCCACAGACTCCCTCACCCTGGATGCGAAAGGAATGGATATTCATAAGGTTGCCCTCGTAAAAGGCACAGCCACCTCTCCTCTCAAATACGAGTACGATGGCATGAACCTGGATATCAAACTGGATAAGACCTACAAGAACGGAGAGACCTATACCATTTATATAGATTATACCTCCAAGCCCAATGAAGTGAAAGTGCAGGGCAGCGCCGCCATTACAGATGCCAAAGGCCTGTACTTCATCAATCCCAAAGGCGAGGAGAAAGATAAGCCCACCCAGATCTGGACACAAGGCGAAACCGAAGCCACTTCCGTTTGGTGCCCTACTATCGACAAGCCCAATATGAAGACCACCCAGGAAACCATCATGACGGTGCCTGCCAAATATGTGACCCTCTCCAACGGTAAAATGGTCAGCTCTAAAAAGAATGCCGATGGCACCCGTACTGATACCTGGAAGATGGACCTCCCCCATGCGCCTTACCTGTTCTTCATGGGCGTAGGCGACTATGCCGTGATCAAGGACACCTGGAAAGGAAAAGAAGTGAACTATTATGTAGAGCATGAGTACGCCCCGGTTGCCAGGAAGATCTTCGGCAATACCCCTGAAATGATGACCTTCTTCTCCAAACTCACCGGCATTGAATACCCCTGGGCCAAATATTCCCAGATGACTGCCCGTGATTATGTGAGCGGGGCCATGGAAAACACCACCGCTACCCTGCACCAGGAAAGCGCCCAACAGGATGCCCGCGAACTGATCGATGGCAATAGCTGGGAAAGCACCATCGCGCACGAGCTCTTCCACCACTGGTTCGGCGACTATGTAACTGCCGAGAGCTGGAGCAACCTCACCGTGAACGAATCATTCGCCAACTATAGCGAAACCCTCTGGGACGAATACAAATACGGAAAAGATGCAGGCGACGCACAGAACTATAACGATATGGTAGGCTACCTGCAGAGCGGAAGCGAAAAGAAAGACCTTGTTCGTTTCCACTACCCTGACAAAGAAGCCATGTTCGATGCCGTTAGCTACAATAAAGGTGGCCGCATCCTGCATATGCTGCGCAATTATGTGGGGAACGATGCTTTCAGCAAAGCACTCAATATCTACCTCACTGAAAACAAATTCCAGGCAGCAGAAGCACATAACCTCCGCCTCGCATTTGAAAAAGTGACCGGCCAGGATATGAACTGGTACTTCAACCAATGGTATTTCGGTGACGGACATCCGCTTCTCGATATCGATTACGTATACAACGAGAACGCGAAATCCGTTCAGGTGATCATCAAACAAACCCAGAAAACCGGTAAGGTCTTCATCCTCCCCATCGCCATCGATGTGTACAACGGAGCAAAGAAAGAACGTTACAAGGTTTGGGTAAAGAACCAGGCAGACACTTTCACTTTCAAATACACCACCAGGCCTGAACTGGTGAACGTGGACGGAGACAAGATCCTCCTGACTGTGAAGAAAGACAACAAAACGCTTGACAATTATATCCACCAGTACAAATATGCCGGACTGTATCTCGACCGTCGTGAGGCCATCGAGTTTGCGCAGAAGAACCAAAGCAATCCCAAGGCGCAGGAACTGTTGAAGCTGGCGTTGAAAGACAAATACTTCGGGCTCCGCATCCTTGCTGCTTCCAAACTGGACTTCAAGAATGATGACCTGAAAGCCGCTGCAGAGCCGATCCTTGCTGACCTGGCAAAGAATGATCCCAAATCTACCGTTCGTGCTGCTGCCATCGCTGCCCTGGGTAACTACGATAATCCGGCTTACAATGCCATCTACTCAAAAGGTATCAATGATTCTTCTTACAGCGTAGCAGGTGCTTCACTGGAAAACCTGGCGAAGAAAGATAAGGATGCCGCATTTGCTGCCGCTAAAAAGATCGCAGCCAGCGGTCAGTTGAAAGGTGCTATGACCGAGTCTATCTTCAAAGTACTGGCACAGTCCGGCGATGAAAGCTCTGCCGCACTGGTGACAAAGACCTTCGACGATATGCCACTGTCAAATGCCAAGTTCAACCTCTTCCCTGTTTTCTGTAACTACCTGGCCAATGTGAACAATACCGCCAATTTCAAGAAAGGAGTTGACGCTACTATCGCATTCAGGCAGGTGTTGGTTCCTTATGGATACGAGCAGATGGTAAACGATTTCCTCACCAACTCCATTCTTAAAAAGAAGGAAGCAGCCTTGGCTACCGCTTCAGACAAGAAGGCATTGCAGGATCAGATCGATTACCTGAAAGCCAAGCTCTCAGGAGATAAGAAAGGATTCTAATTCTTTTCGCGATACATGAAAATGGGGCTACCGACAAGTAGCCCCATTTTCATGTATATGCATATGAAGTTTGTACTCAACTAGCCCACCGTTTTCTTGTGGCCGAGCTTTTTGTATACAAACGCTGCGATCGAAACCAGCCCGATCGCCAGCGCGGAAAAGAGTATCCAGTTATCGGCAGCAGCCCTGTAAGGGCCTTCAGCCTTTGCCGGCAACAGTTGGCCATTCGAGTGGGAAGTGATAGCTGCATTGCTAATGCTGGCGTTGTTATTACCAACAGGAGTTGTATCTGCTTTCGTGCTGTCTATTTGGGGAGGGAAAGCAGTCCTGGCCAGTTTCATCAAGGAGTTGGTTGCTTTATTCAATCCTTCATAATAGTTAGATGCTTTGAAAGCAGGAACAATATCATCCCTGATGATCCTGGCTGCGGTATCATTGGGAATGGTCGGTTCCAGGCCTGTGCCCACCTGGATCCTTACCTTCCTGTCCTGGATGGCCGCCAATACCAGCAATCCATTATTCCACTCTTTTTGACCGATGCCCCAGGTATTGAAAAGGTTTAGCGACACTTCTTCAATATCCCTGCCATCCAGGGTTTTGATCAGCACCACCGCGATCTGCGTGGAGGTTTGATCATCGAACTTTGCCAGTTTTGTTTCCAGTTTTTTCTTTTCATCCACGGAAAGGATATGCATCGGATCGGTCACCAGGGTAAGGGACCTGTTGCTGATCAGGGAGTCTATATCTTGTGCCCACACCTGAACACAGGAAAACAACACTACAGCCATGCAAAAGAGACGTTTCATAGAATTTATTATAGGGTTCAAAAAAAGCGGGACCGTTCAGGTCCCGCTTGAAATACTTTTACCAGCTTCCACTGGCGCCGCCGCCGCCGCTGCTTCCTCCGCCGAAGCCTCCGAAGCCACCACCGCCGCCGCCAGACCAGCCACCTCCACCGCCACCGGACCAACCTCCGCCACCACCTGGCCAGAAAATGGTGGGACCAATACCCCGGTAGCC
>JAGIAP010000489.1 GCA_017744805.1 Chitinophagaceae bacterium
ATCCTGATAGTCTCGAAAAAGATCACTGCCCTCCATCCTTCTTCGTAGAGCGAGTTGATATCACAGGTGCAAGGACTTTATTCCATCCCCAGGGAACGATCAGTATTCCCTACAACCAGAATAGTTTTGTAGTGAATCTCGCCGCAGTGAATTACGAGGATGCTCACCGGCAGCAATTTGCGTACAGGTTCATAAAAGAAGGAACAGAAGCCTGGCAACAAACCGGCTCCCAACGGAATATCATTTTCAATAATCTACCACCTGGCAGCCACCGGTTGCAACTGAAAGTATTTATCAAGAACAATAGCTGGCCGGAACAGATCCGCGAACTGATGATCAGGATAAGCCCACCGTTCTGGCAAACCTGGTGGTTCATACTGTCTGCCATCCTGCTACTTGTATCCGCAGCCTGGATCATGGTGAGGGCCCGGATCAGGAATATTGAACAGAAAGCTGCCATCAATACCCAACTGGCTGAACTGGAAATGAAAGGACTGCATGCACAAATGAACCCGCACTTCATTTTCAATTGCCTGAACAGCATCAAGGAAATGATCCTGCAGAATGAAAAAAAACATGCAAGCCGCTACCTGAGCAAGTTTGCACAACTGATCAGGATCAACCTGGAACAAAGCAGGCAAACATTCATTTCCGTCAGGCAATGTATCAACCAATTGCAACTGTACCTGGATATGGAAAGGATCAGGCTCGACAGGTTCGAGTACAATATTTCCATCAGTGCAGAACTGGAAGTGGACCTGATCCAAATGTCCCCCATGTTGATGCAGCCACTGGTGGAAAACGCGATCTGGCATGGACTGCACCCGCTTCAGGGCGAGAAAGAATTATGGATCCGCTTTTACCCTGCCGGCGCCAACCTGATCTGTGAAGTGGAAGACAATGGCATCGGCATCGTACGATCCAGGCAACAGAAACCGGATCAAAGGCCGGAACATCAGTCGTTCGGGCTCACCAACGTCAGAGAAAGATTGAAAGTGCTCAATGAAAAATATAAAATGAAATGTTCACTGGTCATAATCGATAAAGAGAGTACCGGGGAAAATGGAAAAGGCACCCTGGTAAAACTTGAATTAACCATTTTAAATCATTCGGTATGATAAAGACAATTCTGGTAGAAGACGAACCAAGGGGCATGAACACCCTTCGTAACCTGCTGCAGGAGTATTGTCCGGAAGTAGAGGTAATTGCCGAGAGCATGGATACTGAAGATGCCAAAAAACAGATCGCATCCCTGCAGCCGGAACTGGTTTTCATGGATATTTCCCTTCCGGGAAAAACCAGTTTCGAGATGCTGAAAGAAATGCGCGACATTGCTTTCGAGATCATTTTCGTTACGGCGCATCATCAATATGCATTACAGGCATTCAGATACAGTGCTGTGGATTACCTGACAAAGCCGTTGGATGAAGACCTGCTGGCTGATGCCGTAAGAAGAGCCGCCAGAAAGATCTCCGTGAATGCAGGAGGCAACAACCTGGAAACACTTTTACATAATCTCCAATGCCCCAATGCGCACCATGAAATGAAACTCTGCATCCCATCACTGAAAGGTTTCCAGGTGATCGGGCTGAAAGATATACTCTATTGCGAAGCATCGGGCAGCTATACCAATCTTCATTTTGCAGGCCAGCCACCTGTTTGTTCGGCCAGGCCCATCCATGAGTACGAAGAAATGCTCAGCAGGTCCAATTTTGTTCGTATCCACAAATCCTACCTGGTGAACCTCTCGCATGTAAAGGAATATTTAAGGGGTGAAGGAGGATCGGTGGTGCTTTCCAATAACCAGGAAATTGAAGTGAGCCGTAGAAAAAAGGAAATATTCCTGAACGAAATAAAAAAGTATTATAGGTTCCTGCAATGATCCATTTGTGGAATTCCAAACTTTTGGGATCATAGGCAAAACCATCAACCATTGAACAGGATCTTTCTTTTCTACCTGGTTGGCCAGGTGCTCACCTGTTGTGAGACCGGCCCCTCTCAAACCCTTACCGGAACTGATCTCCCAAAGAATTTCAGCCCTACCCTGGCTGATACCTCTATCCGGACCATACATGTAATGGTAGCTTTATGTGATAATAAATACCAGGGTATCGTTCCCGTTCCTGCTGCTATCGGGAATGGTCAGGACCCCGACAATAACCTGTACTGGGGTTGCCCGGCAGGTATCCGCAGCTATTTCAAAAAAAGCAAAGAATGGGAACTTGTAAAACGATACAAGGTGGATAAGACGATCCTGGAACGGGCCGTTTTTAAACACAGGGCCCAAAAATACTATCTCGTAGCTGACGCCTATGATGGCCGTCATATCAGGCAATGCACCATTGATTTTCTAAAAAGCTGCTCCGGTCAACTTAAAGATACCTTACAGGTCTCAGGCCATATTCCCGGCATCAACGGGAATGCAAAACTGGTGGCTTATATCGGGCACGATGGGCTGATGGATTTCAGCCTGGATGAAAGATTCCAGCATACAGACAGCCTCAAAAGAGATGCGATCATGCTGGCATGCATCAGTAAGCGATATTTCGCTCCACATCTTGCCCAAACCGGCGCCCAACCCCTGGTTTGGACAACAGGTCTGATGTGCCCGGAAGCTTATACCCTGCATGATGCACTGAGCAGTTATATCAGGAAGGAATCAACGGAAAGTATCCGGAGCCATGCAGCAAAAGCATATGCAAAATATCAGCGCTGCAGCGAAAAAGCTGCCCGCAATCTATTGGTATCGGGATGGTAGGGGTAGATATTTCAGTAAAAATGGCATCAATGCCTCAATCCTGCGATCAAATTGATGGTCAATGCCACTACAAAAGTGTTCAGTCCAAAAGACAATAACGCATGTAAAAGCGCTACCCGCCTGATCAATCCCCGATTGATCTGCACATCGGAAACCTGGAAGGTCATACCGATCACAAAAGCGAAATACGCGAAATCGAGATATCCTAATCTCGCATGAGCATCAGGGAAAGCAAGGCCACCGGCATGTACTTTGGGATTTCCCGCTGCGTCGTCATAATAAAGGTGGGCGTAGTGGATAGTGAACAAGGTATGCACCAGGAACCAGGAAAGCAGGATGCCGGAAACGGCCACCGCCAGATACAGCATCATTCCCGCATCTTTCGAGTCTTTGGACAGGACGAGCTGCAATACCATCAGCAGGCTGAGGAAGCAAGCGAGCAGGATCATCACAAATACCAACATCCGGCTTCCATCTTCGCGACGGGCCACCTGCCTGATCTGGGAATCGCTACAAGAAAAGAACATGATCCAGCAAAGCGCACAATAAGTGAGACAGAATACATCCCAAAGCAACAGGAACCTGAACATACCTGAGAGGGCAATATGACGGGTAAGCAGGCATACGATCACCGAGACAACAAGTCCGGCAGCGATTCGCTGAAGTGGATGCAAGGCGGCAATTTGCTTGTTCTGCATAATACAAATATAGGTATCCGGTAAATCAGAAAGGCGCCTCCAAAAAGGCGCCTTCCATATCATGAAGATTGGGCTCCGGATGGCCGGTTTTTTCAGGAATGCTTATTTTCCAAACAATCCCGACAACTGATCCAACAGGCCTCCATCTTTATTTGAGTCACTATTGCCTTCGGCAGATTTTCCTCCGCTGATTGCATCGGTAAGATCCTTGAGATCCGTTTTTCCATCTTTATTGATGTCCAGTCCTGATCCGCCAAGCA
>JAGIAP010000048.1:0-8988 GCA_017744805.1 Chitinophagaceae bacterium
GCACTACCTCGGAAGTGATTGCCCCTACGGCCGATTGCATGATCAAAGCCAACCTGGGCGATCGCATCTGGAAGGCCTCCGGTGTTACCGTGAACCGGATCAACGAACATTTGACCATCAGCCACGACGGCGACTATTCCGATTCCACCGATATCCACAATATGCAGATCATCATCAATAACTACAATGGCCCGGGTACCTATACATTCGATGGCAGCGGCAATCTGTCTTTCTCCTTCGGTTTCACGCAAACCGATAATTATCTCACAGCGCCCCAGGGCAGCTCAGGTTCCATCACCATCACGGAACATACCAAAACCACGTTGAAAGCGATATTCAGCTTCAAGGCCGGCAACAATGAAGGCGATGTAAAATTCGTGGATGTCACCAACGGTGAGATCAGTGCAAAGGATGGTGGCAACTGCAGCGTAAAAGAATATGTGAATCCATGACTTTTCTACATATACAACAAAGGCCCCGGTAACAGTCGGGGCCTTGTTGTAACTACACATGGGGGACAAAATATCATCCGATAATATCGAGTATCTTTTCGTTTTCAATGATCATCATGCCATGTCTGTCTGATGTAATACCCTGCTGCATCCTGTAAGTGTACCGGGGTGCCTGCCCGTCCATGATCGTAGGCAGATAGGAGAATTGCAGGTTATTACATTTTTCCATCAGCACGGTGCCAACCTCAATGATATGGGTGGAAATGATGAAGGCGCAGTTCCTGTAGGCGGAGAAAGCCTCCGATACCGCCAGGGTGGCATCATAGGCATCTTTCACATTGGTGCCTTTGAACAATTCATCGAAGATCACCAGCAGGTCCTTTTTTGAAGCAACTTCTTCCGCCACATTCTTTACTCTCAATACTTCTGCATAGAAATGGCTAAGGCCCATATCCAGGTTATCCGGCACATTGATGGAAGAATAGATGCCGTCCTTTACCGAGAATCGCATGGAAGCGGCTGCCACGGGAAAACCCATATGCGCCATGTACACCGCTACCCCAAAGGATTTCATGAAGGTGGATTTACCCGCCATATTGGCCCCGGTAAGAAAGAGCATATTGCTGTTCTGATCCAGTAAGAGATCGTTTCCGATGGCTTTGTCCAGACCTGGGTGCCGGCAATCCTTTATGTCGATGACACGTTGGGGACGCGGCAACGCTTCTGCATATACGAATTTCTTGTCGCGCGCCACATCTGAAACGGCAATACAGAGATCGATAAAATACATGAGCTGCAGCAGGGCCTTCATATCATCATGTAGCACATTGCGCAACAGATGATCATATCCGGCCACCTGCCAGCCGCTCAGCCTGCCTTCGGTAACGGGTTGAAGAAGCCAGGAAAGTTTTTGATGGCTATACACTTTCTGAAAGGCTTCCATTTCCTTGCCCAATGGATGATGGGCATCTTCTTTTTGTAACCGCGTAAAGAAGATATGCCAATCCTTCAACAACCGGATGGCAGTATAAAAACCTGTATTGAAAAGATTGTATTCCTGCATAAGGCCCATGGCCTTCAGCCCTCTTCTCCGGGCCACCTGTAAGGCATTGGATGCCCAGGACTGGCCACCACCGGATAAAAGATAGTTCTCCATTATGCCGAACTCGTCCATGTCCACGGGAAACTCCCAGGCTTTTTCCTGGAAATATTGAAAGATGGCGCTTCTCCGGTTGATCTCTTTCTCATCTGTGAGCGGATGCTGGAACATATGATCCAGCAATTGACCGCCACCATTGGTTTTTGTACGATTGAAAATACTGTACAACGAATTGCTCTTGTACCTGCCTCTGATATTGAGATCTTCCAGCGTCTGGTTGTCTGCAATGAATGCCATAGTTAATTGTTATTGAGTCCCTGCTTCAGGATATCGATAATGCCTTCGTTATTGATGATCACCATGCCATGCCTGTCTTCCGTGATGCCTTTTTCCAACCGGTAAGTGTATACGGGTTTGTGCTGTTCCATCCTGGTAGGGAGGTACACGAAATTGATATTCCCGTACTGAGGCTTCAGCGTATCCCCGGCTTCCATGATATGGGTGGATACGATGAACATGCAATGGGTCTTTCTTGCAAATGCAGCCGTAATGGCCACGGTGGCTTCATAGGCATCTTTTACATTGGTGCCCCTGAACAGTTCATCGAAGATCACGAAGATGTTATGATTGGCGTTGAGATGCTCAGCCACTTTCTTCACCCGCAATACTTCGGCATAGAAATGACTGTATCCCATGTTCAGGTTATCGCTGAGATTGATGGTGGTGAACATACCATCCCGCACCGAGAACCGCATCCTGTCCGCTGCAACCGGAAATCCCATATGCGCCAGGAATAAGGCAATGCCCAGTGATTTCATGAAAGTGGATTTACCCGCCATATTGGCCCCGGTCAAAAAAACAACATTGGAATCCGGGGTGATGCTGAGGGTATTGCCGATCGCTTTTTCGAGCTGGGGATGATACACATTCTCCAGGTGGATACTATGCAATTCCCTGTCGATGGCCTCAGGAAAAACGAATTTCCTTTCCGTGGCTACCTGTGCCACCGAGATGTACACATCCATGGTATACAAATGATAGAGCAGGGTGCGCACATGATCGATCTCCAGGTAGCGGAAAATCTTATCCAACACGGTATTATCCTCAAAGCTGAGCCTGGAGCCGGGTTTCTTTTCATGCACAGGCTTCCAGGCTTCCGACGAAATGATCTGCTGCATGATCCTGAGGTCGGCTATATAAGGCGCTGCGCTTGCATCCTGTAACCATTCAGTGGTCAACTTCTTCAATCCATGCACGATCTCTACCAGGGAAGCAACGCCCTTTGCCAGCAACTTGTACTCTGTATCGGAACCGATCAGCGTCTTGAATTTCCGTTCCAGGGTATTGCTCTCATGGGTCAACTGGCTGCGCCCATCGGTATTGCTGAGGTATTGCTCGATGGCTTCGAACTGATCGTTCTTGAACGGGAATACCTGCTTCCGTTGCTGAAAGTACCGGATAATACTGCTTCGCCGGTTGATGGCATCCGTGTCGGAAAGAGGAAAGCGGAACATTTGTTCCAGTTGTTCCGCTCCTCCTCTGGAACAGGTACGGTTAAAAATGGAATAGATGGATTGCTTTCCTCTTTTCCCAAATATGTTCAGATCGTCAAGCGTCTGTTTGTCTGTAATAAAGCTCATAGTATAATTCAATGATAAGGTACTATCTGCCTCTTCTGCGGATCCAGATCAGTAATCCACCGGCTGCCAAAAGCAGTGGGAATACCCAATTCAACATAATATTGCTGATCTTCCAGCCACTATCGCCCATCTTGATACTTTTGTCCGGCATGGGGTCCCTGCGCATATCCACAGGCACCTCTCCATCGGATAACCAGGAGAAGCCCCCATTGATGAGATAGAAATTCCCTGCAAGCAAATCCTTCCTGTTCATGCCGAGCTCTCCGTTGCTGAGCCAGTCTGCATCGGCAGTAACGAGAATCTTCTGCTCGCGGTTATTGATATTCCTGCTCAGGGCCACTACGGTAGGGATCGGGGCCATTTTCTCCACGGCAGGATTGAATACAGCAGAATCATCTACAAAATCGGTGGTCTCAATTTCATTCCAGCTACCGGTGGAATCTGAAGTGAAGAGAACAGTTGCTTTGAAACCCTTACTGCTGTCTACCTGTAATCCGCCACTGGTGGGCATTGTGAGCAGTGCTTCCCTTTTCTTCATTCCATCGAAGTAGTAGGAGAATTTCTGTGCTGCGCCCGTAGGGTTGAGCGTAAGCAGGTTGGACTGGAATTTTTCGGAAGGCTTCACCAGGGTACCTTTCAGGAAGTTCACACCCAACTGATCCGTGAAAGTGTTCATCACTTCCTGACGGCCAGGCTCACCCGCTATCAGCATATTGCCACCACGGTCGATGTATTGCTGCAGGTTCTTCTTTTCCGTTTCTGTCAGGATCCTCTTGGGCTCCGCGATCATGAGGATGCGGATATCCTCCGGTACAGGCTGATCAAGGGTCACATCTTTGAAATCGAAGCCCTGGTTGATCAGTGCATGACGGAAGGTTTTCTCCTGCGCGAACATTTTGTATCCCCTGTCGAAAGCATTGTTGCTTTCCCTTTCACCATGACCAGACAGGAAACCGACTACGGGCAGGTTGGCTGTAAGGCGCTTGAAAGCAGCACTGATCTCAGCTTCAGAAGGATAGCGCATGGGATCGTCGAAAATGCGCAGGAAGGTCTTTTGTCCATTTTCCCTTTCCAGCAATCTTACAAAGCGGAACATTTCTGGTTGCAGGTCCACTTCCTTCTGCATCTCACTGTAAGGGAGGATGGGGAATTTGAAGTCCATCAGTTTCTGGAGTGTATCCATCCGCTGCTGATCGTTCAGTGTAGGATATTGCTTATCCAGGTGCTCATTCTTCGCTTTATGATAATAGTATTTGTATTTCATTTTTATATCCGGTTTGAAGCGGATATATCTCGCGAAAGTGCTCACATCCCATTTGAAGGAGGCCGGAAGCGCCGTGTAATAATTCTCTTCCAGCATATTGGAGTAAGTGGTGATGGTAAGCCCATCATTCAGTTTACTGACGATATCCTGGCTGGCGCGTGTAAGTGTATTGGTTTTGGTACGGGTAACATCCAGGTAGCCCATCAGTTTGGGCTTGGAGCTGAAATACCCGATCAGTATGGCTATGATGAATACGGTAGCATATTTTCCCACATTGGCGATCCAGGTGCTGCGTACGCGACCTGTCTGCAATTTGAGGATGGTGAACCCGAGGAACATACCGATCACTACCAGGAAATAGAGCAGGTCTTCACTGGTGATCATACCGGCAATGAATGTATCTGCCCTTCCTGAAATGGCCAGCCAGTAAGTGATATCACGCACGAACTCGATCTCCTGCCCTACCGTTTTCACATAATTGAGTACGGCCAGCATGGCGAGTGTTCCCATGGCAGCCACTACGGTGTAAGAGGTGAGCGAGCTCATGAACAATCCAACGGCAGCATAGGCGCAGATCAGGAGATAGATGCCCAGCATTCCACAGAGCACCAATGCGAGGTCTACTTTCTCGATGGTGATCACGGCATACAAGCTGAATACGCCCAACACAGCCATCAGCGCCAGTCCGAAGAGCATGAGCGCCAGGAATTTCCCCAGGATGATCTGGTAATTGGTAAGGGGTGATGAGTAAAGGAGCTTGATACCGCCATTTCCATATTCCCGGCTCATCACGCCCATGGTGAGAAGCGGGATATAGAGATAGAGATAGGTCTGCACATTCGTGAACATCCCCATCATTCCGCCGAAGGTATTGCCGGTAACATTGTACAGGCCCCATCCGAGGCTTTGGCGGCGGATCATGCCTTCGTAGAGTGTGGTGAAGCCCATCGCCACCTGGAATGCGAAGATCACCAGGATCAGCCAGGCTACAGGAGAATAAAAAAGTTTCTGCAGTTCGGTTCTTGCTATTTTGAAAATCGTTTTCATCACAAATATTTTTTTTGTTTAAGGTTCAGAGAAGCCGCTGCCTGCTACTTTCTTTTCTTGCTGAGCTCAGCGAAAATGGTGTCGAGCGAATTCTTTTCCAGGTTGATCTCCATCAGTCTCCAATTATTGCTGACGCTGGCGGCCACGATCCTTTCCGTTACTTCGGTGGCATCCGTGAACTGCACGCGGAAACGGGTACCTCCGATGGACTCTGCTTCGATCACACCGGGAATGGCCTTCAATGCCTCCGGCGCCGGGTTTGACATGAGCGATACCACCAGGGTATTGGGCATGATATGATTATCGAATTCATCCAGTGAACCGGAGAACACCACATGGCCTTCATTGATCATCCAGATATTGTCGCAAAGCGCCTGTACTTCCTGCAGGATATGGGTGGAGAGCACTACGGTTCTTTCTTCTGCGATCTCCCTGATCAGGTTGCGCACTTCCAGGATCTGGTTGGGATCGAGGCCATTGGTGGGCTCGTCCAGCACCACAAAATCAGGTTTATGGATGATGGCCTGCGCAATGCCCACGCGCTGCTGATAGCCACCGGAAAGGTTCTTGATGAGGCGCTTGCTGAAATGGCTGATGCCCACCTTGCTCATCACTTCATCGATGGCGGGCTTGATGGACTTATCTTCCATCAGCCTGATATTGGCGCAATGCCTGAGATATTCCTCCACGGTAAGGTCGGTTGACAATGGTGGTTGCTGAGGCAGGAAGCCGATATGCCTTTTGGCCCTGACAGGCTCTTTCCGCAGGTTCACTCCCTGGATATACACTTCACCCTGCGTTTGTTTGATCACACCGCAGATGATATTCATGATGGTGGATTTACCTGCGCCATTGGAGCCGAGCAAACCGTAAATACCATTACGCGTGAGCTCGAAATTGATATCTTTTATGGCCCATTGCACGCTGTACCGGTGGCTCAGGTTCTCCACTTTCACGATGGATGCACTCATTTGCTTGATAATTTTTGGATAAAAGAATAGTGATATGAAGCGCAGCGGTGAGGCCGCGCTTCATTCTCGTATAGTGGTAATGGTTACTAATTGGTGTATCCGCCCTTGACGATGATATCAACCACTTTTCCCAGTCCGTCCAGACGGTGCAGCTCTTTGCTGACGCCATCCACGATCACCTGGTTGCTGATATCGTATACAATGAAGGTCCCATCCTCCAATCCAACGGCAATGGAATTGCCATTGTCGTGAGCGGTAATAACTGTGATCTTTGAAGGAGTGGTCACATATTTCACTACGGCGCCATTGGTCTTTGCATCGTAGTACCAGAGCTCATTGTTATTGGTGCCACCTGTGAAGAAGAGATAATCCCTTGCTTTCACGGCAGTGAATTTGGATTGCGCGGTCACTACACTGTTCCCCTGGAAAGGGATCCTTGTTCCTGGTGTGATCTTGGGATACACGCCATCGGAATTGAACTTGAAGGTTTGCCAGTACAGGTTATTGTTATCGGGACTGCGGAGGATCATGGCTCCATCCATGAAATTCCAGGAATCGTTGAAAGTGCCGCCCCATACATATTTCCAGTTACCCATGTTTTGCAGTGAGGAATATTCAGCAGGATAATTCACTTCGGGAACGGGGAAGGTATCTATGGCAATGGCGGGGTTACCCATATTCGGCACATAGGTGCGGATGCGAAGCAGTCGGTTACCCGTTCTCTCGTGCATGATGCCCCAACCGCTCATATTGGTCCAGGTATCCCAGATATCGCTCACTTTCAGCCCACCCGTGATATACAGTGGTGTGGACACCCAGGGGATGGCATAGGGAAGGGCATTCTGTGGTAATATTCTCGCATATACATTACCGTCAACATTCACCATAAAATCCGTGGTGGGAAAGAATCCGATATCCGTTGGTTGGAAATTTGCGGGGGGCCCCTGCGTGAACACATTCTTCGCCACCAATTTTTTCTTCAGGGTATTGGCATCCAGCTCGATGGGCCCCTGGCCCCCGTTCTGCAGCACATACATGCCCCTTCCATCGGTAACATAGTAGTCTCGGATCTTCACCGGAGCACTGCCCATGCTTTCTCCATCATTGAAGGTTTTGTAGAGCTCCTTATAATCCACGAAACTATTCCCGGCAATGCGCACATGCGCCAGCTCGGATTCCCCGTTCTTTTCATACAGGATACCCCAGCCTGCTCCATAGGGAGAAGTAACGTTCAGGTTCACCTGGCTAACAGCCGGGAATTTGATGCCCGATTTCTTATCGGTCATATAATAATAGGCGGAGAACTGTCCCAGTTCTTTCCCTACATATTTGAGAATGGGCTCATCGGAGATCTTCTGTCCATTGATATACCAGCTATGTTCAAATTCCGTGGTATCCTGTGGATTGCTCCAGGTGCGCATGGGATACACTTTGATGGTATCCTTCAGGAAGGCGGAATAGGAGTAGGTGGCGTAACGGATGGTAACGGCGTTACCATAATTGTATGTATAATTTCCATTGTCTTTCACGCAGCCGGATAACAGGGATACTACCAGGCCTGCTGACAATATTTTTGTGATCATATTTTTCATCAGTGATAATATTTTAGGCCTAGCCGGCGATGGGAATAGTTGATAGCATGTCTGAACCGTCGTCTTCCAATACCGGTGTACCTGCATCTTTCATCTGAATGAGATAGTACTTGAAGCGTTTGATCAGTTCTGTTTTTTCAGTATCGGATTTCTCGCTGAGATCGCCTACACCGGTGAACTCCATGAATTTCCTGAATTTCCTTTCGGTGTATTCGCCGAGATAGAAGCGGTCCATATTACTGTCCCACCAGGAGGGTTTGGTCACCATATCATTGATACGGAAGATCCTCTTTGCATACACTGTCTGCCCGGGTTTCACTTCTCCTTCGGGTGCGATGGTGATCACCAGCAGGTAGGTGGTGGTGGTCATCTCCGGCGTTTTTTTGATGGTGACCCAGGCCGTATCGATGGCCAGTCCTTTACGGAATTCAAAACTGGCAGGAAGGCTGTAATGCTGGGATTGCGCCGTGGAAGCTTTGGCATCCACTTTCAGTTCATATTTGATATCCGCTTCGGGCATCGTTCCTACCAGCCGGATCGGCATGGGTATGGAAAGCTCATCCTTTCCCGGATAGAAGAAGAAAGAGAAATTGGTAGTATCTGTGATCGCTTGTGTGAACTGAATAAAATGCCCTGACCTGTACACATCCATCTCTTCCTTTTTGCAGGAGAAGAGGGTGGTCAACAGAAGGCTATAGAAAATGAATGATCGTTTCATGAGCAAAATCATTGAGAATTAGAAATTGGTTTCTGATTCCGGAATGGGCAGCACAAACCTGTCGTCTATCTGGATGGTCTGTGTTTCCACCTGCATGGCCCTGCCGAGGCGCTTATGCTGGTAATAGGTTTGTCCTTCCAGCAGGAATTCGCGGTGGAATTCATCAAACAATTCCTTGTAGAAATCATTTGGTACGGTACTGGAG
>JAGIAP010000048.1:8998-15147 GCA_017744805.1 Chitinophagaceae bacterium
GTACTGGAGAAAGTGGTGGTGCGTCCGCGGGCATTGCGGATCTGGTTGAGGACCGTAAGCGCTTCAGCCGTTTTTCCATCCTCGAAAAGACATTCGGCCAGGATATAGTAGATCTCACTGAAACGAAGAACGGGAATAATGGAATTCTGTTCTTTCCTCCATTGCCAGGTGGAAGGGTTCTCGTTCCATTTGGCAGAAACATACCTGGCTTCATCTATGAGGTTTCTCCTGTAATCCCTTTCATTGGGCGGCATATAGCGATTCACATCATTTCTGGCCACACCGAAATCATACCAGGTGCCTTTGAAAGAATTGACGTATTCGATCAATCTCGAATCATAGAAAGCGAGGATCACATCATCCACCATTTTGGTGTACTTGTTCTCTCCCTTGGAATCGGACTCGGTGGTGAATGCCCACCATTTCAATCGTCCCGCAGGCCCGTACGTCTTGTACAGGAAATCCGCTTTCTTGAGGGCATTGGCCCTGTCCCCATTGTAGAGATAGGCCCTGGCCAGCAATCCCTGGATGGCCACATAGTTGAGGCGGTGCATCCTGAAATTGAAGAAAAGGCCGCCCTGTGTGGTGCTGCTTCCGGAGAGAAGCGACTGCAATTTCTGGCTCATGGCGGTTCGGTTGGTAACGGTATCATTCTTCACTACCAGTTGTTGTGCTTCTTCGAGGTCTTTGATCACATTGGCCATTACCGTGGAAACAGACACGGGAGCTGTTACATAGCTGGGATATTCCAACTGATAGGGAATGGCGATGGCATTCCTGTTCTTTCCGGGAGCGGGGCCAAACAATTTCAGCAGTTCAAAATGGAGCAGCCCGCGCAATCCTTTCGCTTCCCCGAGGATGAGGTCTCTCTCCACAGTACGAAGCGGGAAAATATTGGTATCCGCCTTCTGGATCTCATGGATGATCTTATTGCAATTGGCGATGGAATTGTATGTAGTTCCCCAGAAGGTAGACAATTCACTTTTGACATTGGAATAATCCCAGTTATAGGCCATTGCCTGGTACATATCGTAATCGATCATATTGGGATCGTATTCCTGGGCCATGGCGGTGGCCAGTCCCCAACTGAGCGTACGCCCATAACAGTAAGGAGTGGATATCTGCTGGTACACACCATTGAGCGCTATCCGGTAACCATCAGCGCCTTCAAATAATTTCTCATCACTAAGCCTGTCTTCCGGCTGTACATCCAGCCATTTTTTACAACCTGAGCAGCAAAGGATCACTGCCAGTGAAACATAAAGTATAGATGATAATTGTCGCATGTTGTTTCGGTTTATAGTCCAACAGTTAAGGAGAGATCGAATGTTCTTGCAAACGGATAGCTAAGACCTCTCTCCTGTCTTACACTGGAGATGGTAGCGAGGTTATTGGTGCTGAGTTGTGCGCGCAACATGCTCACCCCTATCTTTTTGAGTTGCTCGGGCCTGAACTGGTAGCCAAGGCTGAGCGAGTTGATGGCTATCATATTGTAATCCTGGATGAAACGGGAAGTGGGGCGGGTAGCCATCGTTCTGTCTTTGATATCTTTGAGCGTGGTCAGGTCCCCGATCTTGACCCAGCGCTGTTGCAGCACGCGTTTGTCTGTATTCCTGTTGTACAGGTCAACCGTTTCCACTTTGTCGCGAAGGGTGGAATTGTATTGCTGTCCACCGGCTTCATAGAGGCAAGAGGTGAAGAGGGTGAAACCTTTGTAACTGATATTGAGACCGAATGCGCCGGCAACCTTGGGTGCGGCATCACCGATGATCACTTGTTCGGCCGCTTCCCAGTCATACGTAATGGTGCCATCTGCTTTCAGGAAGATCTCCTTGCCGTCCATCGGGTTGATGCCCAGTGAGCGCATACCGAAGATGGACGTGAGTGAACCACCGGGAACATATTTGGTATGTGCCCTGCTGAACTGGTCTTTCTTGGTAGGATCGGATGCGCTCCATTGGTTGTAGCCATCGTACTGTGCATCCACACGCTTATTGTATTCTTTGAGCGATTGTGAGATGTCAAGGATCTCGTTCTTGTTATGAGCGAGATTACCATACACGGCGATGATCACATCTTTGGAACGATAGAGATCGGCACGCAACTGGATCTCGATACCCTTGTTGAGGATACGGCCGATATTGTCCTTGTACTTGCTGAAACCTGAAGAGGATGGAAGATCGACATCATTCACCAGGTCGATGGTTTCCTTATTGTAGAAATTGACATTGATATTGAAGCGGTCTTTCAGTAAGCCGATATCGAAGATCAGGTCTTTGGTGCGTGTTTTCTCCCAGGAGAGATTGGGATTTCCCAGTCCCATGAGCGTAGCGCCTACCCCTGTCCTGTACCAGCCATTCAGCAACACGAACATATCCTTGCTGGCGAAGGGAGGGAAATTGGTTTTGCCCAGTTGCCCGATATTGGCCGTTACACGGAGCCTGCTGATGATCTTATGATTCTGGAGGAATTTGTATTTATGGATATTGAGACCGGTACCTACGGACCAGAAAGGCGCGGTCCTTTTGTCTGATCCGAACTCGGATGAACCATCCAGGCGGGCAGAAACGTCTGCCAGGTAGATCTCATTGAATGAATAGTTCAGGGCAATGAAGGAACCGAAATTTCGGGTATGATTATCCGAAAAGCTGGGTTTGGTGATTATTTTGGCAGCAAATGCGGGAGAGCTTTGGGCCCCGGAAGGGAACCCGGTGTACATGCTCGCTTCTCCGTTACTTTTGATCTCGTCCGTATTAATACCGGCAGAGAAGTTCATATCGTGCATCCCGATCCTGTTCATATAGTTGGCGAAGAGCTTGGAGGATATCGCCAGTCTGTTGGTCCTCGTAAGCCTTAGTTCTCCGATAGTGCTATGGTCGGTATTGGTAGTGATGGAATATCTTCCTGAAACGGGATCGATGAATTTCTCGGATTCCTCGATGGTATTGGTGACAGCCAGTTGCCCACGCAGGTTGAGTTTGGGCAGGATACGGTATACCAGTGAAAGATTGTTCACGAGGTTATTGTAACCGTTCCGGTCGAAATTCTTTGTGTTGTACACTTCATAGAGTGGGTTGAGCAGGTTGAGCTCGATGCTGCCGCCATGCCAGAGATTGGTATTGAGCAGGTATTTCCCATTCTTATCTACCATTTCATCGTAAGGCGCTTTCCAGGTATAATCGCTGAACTGGCCGTAGGGAGAATTGGTGGCTTTCACTACATCGTAATTTATGTCGTTACGCACCTGGAATTTGGCGGTGCGGTACTCGAATACGAAGCCTGCCCCCATACGTTCGCGGTTCGACTTCTTCATTACCCCGTTCTGTTTATCGTAACGCAGCAAGGCATTGAAACGGATCTCGTTGGTACCACCGTCGAAG
Source organism: Chitinophagaceae bacterium (assembly GCA_017744805.1). Lineage (GTDB taxonomy): Bacteria > Bacteroidota > Bacteroidia > Chitinophagales > Chitinophagaceae > Pseudobacter. The sequence goes on from JAGIAP010000048.1 coordinate 12,379, forward strand.
GAGAGGGCGTGTTTCTGGCTGAACTCATTGGTAACAGGCTGGGCTATCCAATCTGTATTGATGCCACGCAGGATCTGGTTGCTCTTCTTGATGTACTCGTCAAACAACTGGCCTGCGGAATTGGGGTTGGTGCTTTCAAAATACCCTGCCAGTCTTTCGGCTTCCAGTTTTTCTGTAGCATTCATCAGGTTGTAATCAGACAGATCCGGCATGGTGAGGGAGGATACGAAATTGTAGTTCATCCGGATCTTTCCGGGAAGCGGAGCCACCGTTTCGATCACCACTACACCATTGGCGGCGCGAGAGCCATAGATGGCGGTAGCCGCGGCATCCTTGAGGATGGTAATGGATTTGATACGCGTTGGATCGAAGTCGTACACTCTTTCGGCCGTCACTTCAAAACCATCCATGATGAAGATGGGGAGGTTGGGGTTATTGGTAAGGGCAGCTTCGGAAACATCGATATTGTCCAGGGCTTTCACGCCGATACCAGAGCGGCCACGGATATAGAATTTGGGCATGGTATTGGGGTCTGAGCCCATCAGGTTGTTCATCTCGATACGGAAAGAAGGGTCGAACACCTGGAGCACATCTATCACGTTCCGGTTGCTGACCTTCAGGATCTGCTCACGATCTACCTTAACCGAATTCCCGGTAAAGCTTTCCTTTTTCAGGTTACTGTACCCGGTAACCACCACATCCTTCATGGCGGCTTCGGTAGGTTTGAGCACAATGCGGAGGAAGCGGGCAATATCCACCACTTTGTATTCCTGTGTTTCCATGCCGATATAGGAGAAGATCAGGGTCTCTTTCACTTTGGCGGGGATGGAGAAATTGCCCTGCTCATCAGAGGAAGTGCCGGTGGTGGCCCCTTTCACGCGGATGCTTACCCCGGAGAGAGGGCTGCCGTCCTCGGCAGTGATGCGGCCTTTCACGGGATCTTCTTCCACTTCAGGTATCTCGATGGGAACGGAGCCTGCCTGAATAGCGTCCGATAAAGGAATGGTTTCCTCGTCTTTGCCATAGAGGACAATAGTTTTATCCAGTATCCGGTAGGTAAGGGGTTGATCTCTGAAGGCAATGTGCAGGAATTCCTGTAAAGGCATATTAAAGGCTACGATGCTCACTTTATGGGCATTCTTGAGCAGTCTTGCATTCCCGAAAACACCATAGCCGGTTTGCTGTTTGATAATACTGAACAGTTTGGCCAGGGGCACATCCCTCCCCTCGTACGTAATGGTTTGGGAATGAGTGGTAGCGCCAAGGTGGAGGCTACCGATCAATAGCAGCAGGGCGGTTAGTTTCATCGCAATCAGTATTGGTTTCTGAATGAGGCGATGCCGGCCTCTTTCAATTCCCGGTGGGTCTACCGGGTTGGGAGAGGCAACAACATCCCGGGTACAAAAAGCAGTTTTTTGCATACTTTTGCATTAGTTATGGTTAATAAAAAATTCTCCTCCACTGAATTTGGATTAGCCTGACGAATTCACCGGAAGCAGGTTAGAGCGCTTCCGGTTTTTCATTACAGGCAATCGCTTATTGGCAATGTCAATTCATGGTGCTTATGCAGCACCGAACACTAAAAGTTTGCTAATTAGAGTACCAGGATGAGGTGTAAGGTTATCAATGAGGCAGCACTACGATCTTTCTTCCTCCTGTCACTTTGAACTGAACGCCTGCTGCTTCCAGCGCCGTCAGCACATCGGCCAGGCTCATATCCCTTCTGAGATCTCCAAAGAATTCTATCTCGGGCACATTATCTTCATACACTACTTCAATATTGTACCATCGTACCAGTTGGTTCATGGCTTCACGCGGGCTCATGCCGGTAAAATTGAAGAAGCCATTCTTCCAGGCCAGTATCTTGTCTTTATCAACATCGTTCAAAACCAGGATCCCTGCCTTAGTTTTTGTTTTCGACTGCTCCTTTACGTTAGATGATATCACTCCCTGTTGCCCGGGTGTCAGGCTTACGGAAGCCTCTGGCTTGATGGCCACGGCAGCGGATGGTGTGCATTTCCAGCAACTGGTATCGGTGGTCCGGTACAATTTCACCGATCCCTCTATCAGGGTGGTTGCCATGGAAGCCTCGTCTGCATAAGCTTTCACGTTGAACTCCGTGCCAGTCACTTCCACCACTGCCTGGTTATTCACTTTTACTTTGAATTTTTTCCGTTGGTCTTTCGCAACATCCATGAACACTTCACCGGTCACTTCCACCCTTCTTTCGGTGCCGGCAAAGAAGGTGGGATAGGTGATGGAGCTGGCGGCATTCAGCCATACCTGTGTGCCATCGGGCAATAACACTTTGAATTGCCTGCCAATAGGTGTAGTGATGGTATTCCAGGAAGGTTCTTTTCCTCTTTCTCCTGCTTCATTGTATTGCAAGCGGCCATCCTTCATAACGATATCGGTTCCCTGCTGATTGAGGATCACGCCATTCTTCACACTGTCCAGCAATATTTCCGTACCATCTGCCAGGGTGAGCACAGCGCCATCGCTACCGGGTTTGATACCGGGATCCAGTTTTTTGGCTAGCGGCTCCCAGTCCCCATCGGAAGGCTTGTGCTGGAACCAGAGGAAGGCTCCTGCTGCAATCAATATTGCCACGGCTGCCGCAATATTCCAGGTACGCCTGCGATAGATCGGATGTACCGGCGCCGGTACATATTCTTCGGGATCTGTTTGCTCACGCACCTGTTGCCAGATACGACGCTCGCGCACAAGATCCTTTTCCTTACCGGCTTCTATGGAATCCCACCACTGATC
>JAGIAP010000048.1:15157-21401 GCA_017744805.1 Chitinophagaceae bacterium
CTGCGCAATCAGCACATCATCCTCCGGCAACTCGCGTACCAGCAGGAAGAAAGCTTCCGTTTCCTGCTCCGTACATTCATTCGAAACAAGCTTTTGGAATAACTCCTGGATATATTGCCTGGGAACGGACATGCCAGCATATTTCTACTAATGACGACAACTAATTCTCCTGGTAGTATCGCACCGGTAGATTTTTTTTAAAGATTTACAATAGGAGAAAAACAAGCAGCCCTGCAAGACTGTCCTTATAATGCGTACGCAGGAATTCCCGGATGGAATCCAGTGCGATGGACATCGTTTTCTTCACCGTTGCAGGGGATATGTTCAATTGTTGAGCGATCTCGTTATAGGAAAGGCCTTCCTCGCGATGCATGAGGAAGATGCGTTGTCTTGCAGGACTGAGCTTACTGATGGCCTCGCGCCAGATGCGGGTAGTTTCTTCGTTCATCAGTTTATGGTCCGATACGGGGCGCGAAGCAAGCGTTACCATATCTGTATGATAGGCCTGCATCAGTTTCTTTTTCCTGGCTGTGGTCTTGAAAAAATCGAGGGCTTTATTCCGGGCGGCAGTGCGGAGGAAGCCGCCCACATTCTGGATCTGCTCCAGCCATTCCCTTCCCGACCAGAGTTTGACGAAGATATCCACCACCAACTCTTCAGCAGTTTCAGGTGATTTCACCAGGCTCTCCATATAAGCATATACTTTGGGCCAGTAATGCTCATACAGCTCGTTGAAAGCTTGTTCGTCTCCACGGGAAATACGATATAGCAGTTGGGTTTCGTTTTGCATCAGCGCTCAGATATCGTCGGGTTAATTTGCAATTTAGCAATTTCGGCAACGTATCAGGCCTCAAATATTTTAAAAGCTATCCGGCGAGCCATTCGAAATATTCCGTCCATCTTTCTTTCCCCACTTGCAAACCGTATACATTGTTCAACCTTTGGATCTCTTGCTCCAGCTCCGAAGCGGATAATCCTTTTGCCAGCGCCAGCAGATCGATACGCATCAGCACTTCTTTGGTGAAAGTGCGTTTGGCATCGGCGAAAGTGATGCTGGCCAGGAAATCCCTGGCAGGTGCGGAGTTCAGCAATATGAAAGTGAACACGGCAAATCCGAGATCATCGAAGCCCAGCATATAGCAGGTATCATCCAGCATCAACGGTTTGCCCTCATGCGGCAATACCAGGGCAAAGCGGAAGGATTTGTAAAGGCCGGAGATCGCCACTTTGTATGGCTTGAAAGAATACTCCCCTATCCCAAATATCGAGAACAAGGGTTTATTCTTATAGATCGATGAACGACGGTTATCGAACAACTCCCTGTGCTGATGAAGATAGTCCCAGGTGGCAGGGAATTTTTCCCTGATATACAGGGTATCGGCCCCTGGCCTTTGCTGGGTAACGATGGTGTACTTCCTGGCCGCGCTCACCACATCCTGTTGCAGGTCTGAGCTCTTAAGCAGGCCGTATACCAGGTCTGCTTCCAACCTGAACTCTTCATGACGCGCATTGAGGAAGCTGCCGCCTGTTCTTTCCAATTCCATTACCGGGGAACAATCGTGCTTCAATCCCTGCCGCCATTCGAGTGATGAATTACCCTCTATATTACGGTACTGAATATACGAAGTAGTATTTGAAACGAATTTATCCTCCACCCATCCGAAGGAACCGGTCATTGCGGAAGGCTTGTAGAAGCTATGGACACGGCAGGTGAAAGCGGCTACAGTATCCAGCCGGCAGGTGAACAGAGAGGCTTCGGCCTTCACTTCAAATTCTTTCAGGCTATTGATCTGGTATTGCCCGATCTCACCGATAGGGTACCGATGCCTGTGCTGCTCAGCCACGATATTCCTGATCACCGAGTTCTTCACCAGTAGCGCCAATCTTCCCGGTATTGTATGAAAAGCCTTCAACAGCATCAGGGTAATATTCTCTGCAATATCGAAATTGCCTTTGCCGGTCACTGCAGCAATGCCCTCATGTTGTTTGAAATTGGATTTTTCCGGAAGGTTGGAGGAGTCGAGGCTACCCAGCATGGCATTGGTGACCCAGGGAGGATTGCCAAGGATGAGTAAAGGGGGATCGATATCTATCGCAAGCTTTTCAAAATCAAAATCGAAAATATTCCGTTGATGCAGAATGATCGCCGGTGGCTTCCGGTGCGGGTGTTGCAGGAAATGATCGGTAACGGAGAATTTCGTTTGCCAGAGCCAGGGCTCATAGATATCCAGTGCATAGATGGTTTGCAGGGAAGGGAATTGTTGCAAAGCCGCGATAATGAAATGACCTTTGCCACAGGTGGGCTCTATCATAACAGCCGGAAGAGGTTCATCCTTCGCTATCAGCTCCACAATTTTGACAGCAAGCGGTAGTGGTGTTTGAAAATCACCAAACTCAGACCTGTCGCGGGGCTCATCCCATTGCTTACCAGACCTGAGCTCGTCCCGGAACCGCTCCCACTCTTCTTGCGAATGAAAGTACTGCCGGATACCCGTAAGGGCTGCCAACTCTTCATTCACTTTATGAAAAGGGAGCAGTTGCTGCATCCTCAAAAAGGAGCTCAGCACAGCAGCCGACATATGGGCGCCAAAGACGTTCAATTGTGATCCTGCCGGGTTTAATGTACTTTTATGAGTAACCCCCAATACCTGATATGAGATATTTTATCCTGTTACTGAGTCCCTTATTCCTGACCGGCTGTTTCAGTACCACTATGCTCGATAAGGCAGCCAGGGACCGAAAGCCACAAAAAGTATATCAGATACAAGATGCATGGGAGGATACTGCCAGCAATATTATAGTAAACTTCACAGCAAAACTATCGGGAAAGAAAAGAAATGTTCCGGCATACATGATAATTCCCGTGAATACATTGATGCGGGTGTATTTGGGTGATAATCGTACTTATTACGCACTCTCTCCTGGCGAAAAGAACCTGTATGGCGTAAACCGTATCCACCCGGTACTGTACAAAACTGCCGATAGCCTGGGGAAATTAGCAGAGATCGAGTGCCTGCAGGAAAAAGTGCAGGAAGGGCATTATGCCCCACGCCCCTCGGATATTCAGGTCTTGCACCGCTTCCGGCTTCCTGTCAAGCCCCATAAGCTCAGGTATAAAATGAACTGGAACTACTATAAGCAAAAACGGATATTGCTATTGTACCAGCCGGATACTCCTTACAAGGACAGTGCAAAAATCATCCAAACCCTCCTGATCTCTGTTGAGCCATCGCACCAGCGGAAATACAGCAGGTACCTGCTTACCCCTTTGACCGTTAGTGCAGATCTGGTTACCATTCCTTTCCAGTTCGGGATGCTTTTTTTGCTGCCCTGGGCTATAAGATACTGATTTGATATCAATTCCAGATCTTTATAAATATCTTCAATACTAAATATTAACTGATGGCGAATCCTGACAGGGAAGATATCCATATCATCAGCAGGCATAGTAATCTTTCAGCCTCCTCCATACGGACTGCCTTACGCGAATTCGTATACAGCGGGAAGGATGCCTGGCAACAATTCCTGCGTATCTTCTTTCTAAGCCTGGGTGCAGGTTTCATGATCTCCGGGGTGATCTTTTTCTTTGCCTATAACTGGGACCAGTTGCACAAATTCGTGAAGCTGGGTATCATGGAAGGGCTGATCATTCTCCTGACCATTGGTTCCCTTTTCATAAAGAATGATCTGGTGAGAAAGATATTGCTTACCACAGCATCGATGCTGATCGGCGTGCTCTTCGCCGTATTTGGACAGGTATATCAGACAGGCGCAGACGCTTTTGATCTTTTCCGAAACTGGATGCTTTGCATTACCATCTGGGTGATTGTGGCAGAATTTGCACCATTATGGGTGATCTGGATAGCGTTGGCCAATATTACGGCCATCACTTATCTGCAACAACGGGGGCAGCATATTCCCCGGCTGACACCATTCCTTGTTCTTTTCCTTATCAATACAGCCAGCCTGAAACTTGCCCTGCTGCTGAAACATAAAACAGCCTATAAGCCACCACAATGGTTCATCATCCTTGTGGCCATCGCTGCCGCCGCGTTTGGCACCATTGGCGTAAGTATCGGCATCTTTGATCCACCTGATCTTGTTTTCAGCGTACTGTTGACGGCCGTATTGCTCGGTTTCGGAGCAGCCACCTGGTATGGGCTCACCCAACGCAGTATCTTCTTCCTGGCCCTGACCGGCTGTTGTGTGATCGTGATATTGTGTGCCGCTATCCTGAATGTATCGAATGATTCTGGTGCTATCCTTTTCATTTGCCTATTCCTGGCCATCGGCATCACCGCCCTGATCAAATCATTGCTCATCCTTCAAAAAAAATGGAGCTATGAAAAAACAGCCTGAGATCAATGACGTAATGGAGCTTTTCCGTGCCCGCGAAGGAGCATCCCTCACACTGGATGAACCAGCCATTCTCCGGGAATATGAGCATGCCAATGCCAACCGCTCAGGCATCGCCATCAAAGTGCTCACCGTTATCGGAGGCTTCCTGGTCACCTGTGCATTCCTCGGTTTTCTTTTTATTGCAGGGATCTACCATTCAGGGCTGGGCATGATGGTGAGTGGATGCATCTTTGTGGTTGGTGCATTGATCGTAAAAAAAGTGTTTGACCTTTTGATACTGGATACTTTTGCCGTTTCTTTTTATATATGTGGCTGCCTGCTCATATTCCTGGGGCTGATGGAATATAACCTGCCGCAAACACCGGTTTGCTGCGTTTTCATCATCATCAGCCTGCTATCACTGCTATTTATCCAGAATTATATGATGGCCTTTGTGGCCACTTGCATATTCCATGCAGCAGCCTTTGCTTTGTTTCAGGGCTCATCCCCTTATTCCGGTTACCCGCATATCTACATCGCCCTCTTGATCTGGTTCTTCACCTTCTGGGTATTGGAAGAAGCAGGGCTCACCCGGTGGAGCAATAAATTGTCAAAACTATACAACCCCATCAGGATGGCCAGTTTGCTGGCGATACTGATAATATGCTATCTGACAGGGACGGGCTGGTTCCTCAGGACCTATTACAACAGTTGGTTCATTCCCCTGGCAGCAGTGAGCTCGATATTGTTCCTGCTGCCCAGGATATTGGCAGTATTGGAAATTCAACAACCGGGCGGGAAGATCTTCGCCTATGCAGCCACTATCCTGGCGTTGGTGCCCACTTTCTGGGGCCCGTCCATCGCAGCCTCCCTCCTTGTGATCCTGCTTTGTTTCTACGCGAACTTCAAAACAGGCATCGTGGCAGGGATCATTGCCCTGATCTGGTTCGCGTGTGATTATTACTACAACCTTCAACTGACCTTGCTGACCAAGAGCTTGCTGATGATGGCCACAGGCTTCTTTTTCCTCCTGCTCTATTTTCTCACCCATAAGAAACTGAACTCAAAATGAAAAGATACCAGGTGATCATCATATTACTGAACCTTGTACTGATATTAGGTTTCTATCATTATTCGGTAATGGATAAGGAGAGAATATTGTCAAACGGTAAGCTGATCCTTTTGGAGCTGGCGCCCGTAGATCCCCGATCCCTGATGCAGGGAGATTATATGCGGCTCAATTATGCCATCGCAAGCAATAGCCGCGACAGCTTTCCTACCAAAGGTTATTATGTTGTACAGCTCGATTCCGGACTGGTGGCTGAAAGGGTTCGCATCCAGCAGACACCACAACCACTTGCAGAAGGGGAATACCTGATCAAATATCATGCATCCGGCTGGCAACATTCACTGGGCGCTGATGATTATTTTTTCCAGGAAGGACAGGCAGATCATTTTGAACATGCAAAATATGGTGGGCTCAGGATCGATGACAAAGGGAACAGTGTGCTGGTAGGTTTGTACGACGGATCGAAAAAATTACTCAAATAAGACCGCTCATCAGCCGGGCGCGGAATTTTCAGTCAATTATCATTAGATTTATGGACAACTAATGAATATCGGACAACAGATATTGTTTTTCATCAGTGCATTGGGTGCTTTCAATGGGATATTGCTGAGCTTCTATTTCTTCCTCAGCAAGAAAAGAAGGACGCTCCCCGCGTTCTTTCTGGGATGCTTGTTGTTGGCTATCAGCATGCGAGTGGTGAAGTCGGTATTCGTCAGCTTCAATCCCGATCTTCCAAAGGTCTGCCTGCAAGTAGGGCTTAGCGCCTGTTTTCTGATCGGCCCATTTTTATATTATTTCATCCGATCTGTGATCAAACCGGTGAACAAAATTCCCCGG
>JAGIAP010000490.1 GCA_017744805.1 Chitinophagaceae bacterium
TCATCAAGACCTATCTTGAACGCGATATCCCCCAACTTGGCCCCCGGATCCCTTCAGGAGCATTGGAAAGATTATGGACCATGTTGGCTCATAATCAGGGAGGCGTATTGAATTCTTCCGTATTAGCGAGGAACCTCGAGGTATCGAGCCCAACTATCGGACGATATTTGGACCTGATGGTTGATCTGCTGCTGGTAAGGCGGCTTCAGCCCTGGGCATCGAATGTCGGAAAAAGACTGGTGCGCGCTCCTAAAGTGTATGTAAGGGACAGTGGTATTCTTCACGCGCTTTTGAATATTTTGGATTATAATGCACTGCTTGGTCACCCCGTGGTTGGAACCAGTTGGGAGGGGTTCGTTATTGAAAATATCCTTTCTGTATTGCCTCCCCGTGTTCAGCCCTATTATTACAGGTCTCCGGGTGGAGCTGAAATTGACCTGGTACTTGAGTTTTCCGGAAAAGAAAAATGGGCCATTGAAATAAAAAGGAAGGCTGTTCCGGTACTTTCAAAAGGATTCCATATTGCCTGTGAGGACATTGAGGCTGATGAACGGCTGGTAGTGTATTCAGGTCAGGATAGCTTTTCATTGGGTAATAATGTTATGGCCATCCCTTTGAATAAGTTGATGGAAAAGCTACTTAAGAAGCATCCTGCCTAAAAGAGCCTCGCCTCTCCCTTGAATTCCCTGTACGGGCTCTTCAAAAAGTTCATCACGCCAGCATTGAATTCATCTTTATACACCACAGGCGTGGAATGCCCTGAGTTGGGGAGTATCCAAAGAAAAGCCCTGGGGATATTCTTCCAGATCTGCATGGTATGTTCCACTTTGATCACATCATGGTCTCCGCCGATCACCAGGGTAGGGCATTGGATGGTGTGAAGTGCTGTGAACGGAATATGGGGTTGCTCAAAAAGCAGGCGTGCAAGTTTCCAGTGCGTTAGTCCTTTCTCTCCATTATTCCTGTTCTTTCGTGCGTCTTCGTAGTAAGGTTGTACAAGTTCGGCTACATCCTCGTAGACGGCTGTGGAGTCTGGCACCAGGTTGGCTCCGGTAACGGCCAGTTTCTTTACCTTTTGGGGATGACGGATGGCCAGTAACAATCCGTTGATGCCTCCATCGCTCCAACCGATCACATTGGCAGAATCGATATTCATTGCCGTGAGCAATGCGGCATAATCATCTGCCATCATTTCATAAGTGAGTGAATCGCCCGAGTCTGCGGTTCTTCCCTGCGACCTGCTATCTGCAAGGATCACTTTATATTTTTTACTGAAGTATGGGATCTGATTACTGAAATCCGCCATGGATCCGCCATTGCCGTGGATCACCAATAATGGCTCGCCTTCGCCATACACTTCGGTATAAATTTTAATTCCTCTGATCTCGTAAAATTTACCTGTGGCAGGATTGTTGCCGTAGGGAACTTTTTTCTCCTGACCCTGCACCAGGATGGAAGAAAAGATGATGATGATAAGAAGCAAATAAGGTTTTTTCATACGCGCAAAATTTCTACGTGAATAGTACTGCAATTGTCAGAAAAATGAAATACTTTTCAAAATACAATTTACGGTAGTATGTGGCGTTAGTGCAAGGAAAGGATACAGCCGGTTGCCGGAATCCACACTTGTTGAAAAAATACTGTCCGGATCACAGTTTCGGTGTGATTACACTTTGTTATTATCGATTATTTGCACCAATTTTGCAGGCATTACTATCAATCCAAAAATCTGACCTTTTAAAATGGGCTTATTCAACTTTTTCACCCAAGAGATCGCGATTGACCTGGGTACCGCTAACACCCTGATTATACATAACGATGAGGTAGTGGTGAATGAACCGAGTATTGTGGCGCTTGACCGTAATAATCTGAAGAATGTATTGGCGGTAGGGAAAAAGGCCCTGATGATGCACGAGAAAACGCATGAAAGCATCCGTACCATCCGTCCACTCAAGGATGGTGTGATCGCGGACTTCAATGCGGCCGAGCTGATGATCAGGGAGCTCATCAAAATGGTCTATCCCAAAAAGCCTCTTTTCCCTCCGAGCTGGAGAATGATGATCTGCATCCCCAGCAGCATCACCGAGGTGGAAAAACGCGCTGTTCGTGACAGTGCCGAGCAAGCGGGAGCCAAAGAAGTGTACCTGATCCATGAGCCCATGGCAGCAGCACTCGGTATCGGGATTGATGTAGAAGAACCAGTTGGTAATATGATCATCGACATAGGTGGCGGTACCACCGGTATCACAGTGATAGCACTGGCAGGTATCGTGTGCGACCAGAGTATCCGTATCGCAGGTGACGAGTTCACTGCCGATATCATGGAAGCCCTCCGCCGCTACCATAGCCTTCTCATTGGTGAGCGTACTGCCGAGCAGATCAAGATCAATATCGGCGCTGCCATGAAAGATCTCGATAACCCACCCGATGATATCCCCGTTAACGGTCGCGACCTCGTAACCGGTATCCCCAAACAGATCATGGTGAGCTACCAGGAAATCGCGGAAGCACTGGACAAGAGCATCTTCAAGATCGAAGAAGCCATCCTCAAAGCCCTGGAAATGACGCCGCCCGAGCTGGCTGCCGATATCTACCGCAGAGGCCTCTACCTCACTGGTGGTGGCGCCCTGCTCCGTGGCCTCGACAAACGTCTCAGCCAAAAGATCAAACTGCCCGTTCACGTGGCTGACGATCCCCTGAAAAGCGTTGTTCGTGGTACAGGCCTGGCCCTGAAGAACTATCAACACTATCCGTTTGTAATGCGTTAGGACTTTTAAAACTTACCTCCTTTGCGTAATATTTTTCTCTTCATCAGAAAATTCTTCAACTTCTTTTTCTTCCTGGTGATGCAGATTACCGCGCTGTACATGCTGTTCCATTACAACGAATTCCATGAAGCAGCATTTATGGGCGTGGCCAACGATATTACTGGTAAGGTCAGCAAACGATACAATAATATCGAATACTACTTCCATCTCAAGAAAACCAATGAGAGCCTGGCACAGGAGAACGAAAGACTCCGCAATATGCTCAAAGAGGATTTTGAAATGGCTGATACCAGCACTGTTCTCCGCACAGACTCCATTCCCTACGATACCACAGGGGTGCGCCGCAAATACCTGTACCGCGAAGCCAAAGTGGTGAACCGCTTTCTCCAGTTCCAAAATAATTACTTCACCATCCATCGCGGAGAGAAGCAGGGGGTGAGGAAGGATATGGGTGTGATCAGCCCGGATGGCGTAATGGGCGTGGTAGTGAATACAGGCGATAACTATGCTGTGGTCATGAGCCTGCTGCACAGATCCAGTAGCATCAGCGCCCGTATGAAGAAGAGCGGGGAAACCGGCCAGGTGTACTGGGATGGTGTAAGCCCCAATTCCATCTTCATCAAGAATCTTCCCAAAAGTGTTCCTATCGCCAAAGGCGATAGTGTGGTTACCAGCCAATATGGTACCTTCTTCCCGCAGGGCATCCTGATTGGCACGGTCACTGAAATAGTTGATGATAAGTCCAGCAATTTCTATCTCCTCAAACTCAAGCCTGCTACCAGTTTCAGCAGTGTTGAGCATGCTCTGGTGATCGAGAACCTGCAGGCAGAAGAACAAAAGAAATTAGAAGAGGCAGTAAAAAAAACCAATGAGTGATCTTGTCAGAAATATAATCCGGTTCATTCTGTTCATCCTGATACAGGTATATGTGT
>JAGIAP010000491.1 GCA_017744805.1 Chitinophagaceae bacterium
AGATATCGGCCAATCTGCGCCATATCTGCGCAGCCTGCCTTCCTGCCAACATTAAATTCTTCCAATACAACTGGAAAAAGGAAATATGGAATTTCTTTTTCGTGGGAGGGATCATCCTCGGTGCCATCATCGCCACCCAATGGCTGTCCGACCCCGGCCCGGTGAACATTCATCCGGCATTGGAAAAGGAACTGGCATCCTACCAGCTCACAGACAGGAGCAACCTGGTGCCGCCACAGCTCTTCTCCTTTGAAAGCCTGTTCACCCTCCGCGGCTTCATCGTAATGGTGCTGGGAGGGTTTCTCGTGGGCTTTGGAACGAGGTATGCGGGAGGCTGTACGTCCGGCCATTCCATCATGGGCCTGAGCAACCTGCAATGGCCATCACTGGTGGCTACAGTCATGTTCATGCTCGGAGGGTTCCTAATGGCCAATCTCATCCTTCCATTCATTCTTCGCCTCTAAAAAATTTATCATGCAAATCACCCAACAAAGAACAGATACGGATTTTGAAGTAAGATCATTGGATACTGCCTGCGTGAATGAATCGCAACAAAAACATCCCTGGTGGTATAACTTGAAATACCTGGCAGTTGGACTCGTTTTCGGGATCGTATTCGTGAAAGCGGAGATCATTAGCTGGTTCAGGATACAGGAAATGTTCAGACTGCAAAGCTTCCATATGTATGGTGTGATCGGCACCGCTGTGGTGGTAGGGATCATTTCCGTATGGCTGATCAAGAAGTTCAGGATAAGGACCATCCATGGAGAGCCGATCAGCTTCACCAAAAAGAAATTCAATAAAGGACAGATCTATGGCGGGCTCTTGTTCGGCCTGGGATGGGCCCTCACCGGCGCATGCCCTGGTCCGCTGTTTGCCCAGATCGGCACCGGCGCTCTGGCAGTGAGCGTAGTGGTACTGAGCGCCATTGCAGGCACCTGGGTCTATGGCTATTTCCGCGAAAAATTACCACATTGATACAAACACTATGGCAGACCAGCATTTGAGGTACTTCATGCTGGTCTAACCATATTGTTCAGCCGAATGTTAACTACAGATTGACTGTACTACATCCAATCAGACAATCATCTTTTCCCTTCCCCCTACTCTTCTCTGAAAATTTCCTTCAACCTACTTCCGGTTTTCCTGTTATCCATGTATGCATTTCCGGCGATTTGTACCTAAACAGGAACGAATGGTCCAATATTTTGCATTGGGCAGTTACTAATTTTGTTGGTAGAAAAGGAGAACAGGACCTTCGTGGGCTGGATACAACAAAGCCCTCCTGTGATTTGTCCCTAACCTAAAAAATGCCGAATATGCATAGGAAAGATCTCATCACCAGGTCGGTTCTATTCACTGCGGCATTGATCACAGCACCGGACACCTTGTTTTTCCAACAGGATGCAACACAAAAAAAACGAACAGCAAATGGAGTATGAAGTAGCCATCATCGGCGGCGCTTCGGCAGGGCTTTCTGCCGCGCTGGCCCTCGGAAGATCGAACAGGAGAACCATTGTGATCGACAGCGGCAATCCCCGTAACAGGCCTTCGCCACATGCACATAATGTTTTTACCAGGGATAACACACCACCGCTGGAGATCCTCAAGATCGCCAAATCCCAACTCAAGCCATATCCCACCGTCCATTTCAGCAATGCGTATGTAAAGGAAGCAAGCAGGAAAAATGGACTGATCACCCTTCTTACCGATAAAGAAGAAAGCATCACCGTGCGCAGGCTGATCCTGGCCACGGGCCTTACGGACCTGCTCCCTGATATCAAAGGCTTCAAAGAATTATGGGGAACCAAGATCGTGCATTGCCCCTACTGTCATGGCTATGAACTGAAGGACCAGTCTGTAGGGATACTCATGAATGGAAAGAATGCAGAGCATATCACGCCCATGGTCCTCAACCTCAACAAGAGTATCCAACTGTTCACAAATGGAAAAATGGACCTGTCATCCCAATTCAAAAAATGGACAAAGCTCAACAATATCACCATCAACGAAACGCCTGTAGCAGAGCTGGTGGACGATAAAAAAGGGATACAGATCAAATTGAGCGACGGATCATCCCACCTTGTAAAAGGGCTGTACTCCCGCTCGGTGAAATACAAATTCCACAACGAGCTGGCGATACAACTGGGCTGCAAGCTCACAGAGGAAGGCGCTGTTCAGGTAGATGAGATGTATAGCAGCTCGGTTGCCGGTGTGTATGCAGCGGGCGACCTCTCCCATGGCTCTGCCCACCAGGTGATCATTGCCGCTGCCGGCGGCGCCAAAGCAGCCATGGCTTGTAATAACAGTATGATAATGGAAGATTATGAGCGCGCGAAATAAACCAACAGTAATACGGAATCCGGTCGACTTTCAACAGCAGTTCCTCTCCACTAACGGACAAGCCAACTGCGAACTGGGAGGCGTTGGGAAAACCACCAATTTCTTTGCAGCAGTGCCGCTCGAAAAACTGAAACTACTGCACAAGGAAAAAGCATTCGATACCACCCGGCGGAATTTCTATACGCTTGTACTGGTTACAAAAGGAAAGATCCGCGAAACCATCGGCTACAAGAATTATGAATTCGGGGCCAATACATTGTATTTTATTCCCGAAAACCAGCTTCATACCATCGGGCACTGGAGCAATGATGTAAAAGGTTATCACTGTATTTTCGATGCGGATTATTTCCTGCTATGCCTGCGTAACCAGGTAAAGCTGAACCATTATCCATTTTTCCAGACGGATAGGGAGCCATTCATGAAGATCTCTGAAACGGAAGCGGGATCGATACTGGCCTTGTTTGAGAAAATGCATTTCGAATATTGCAACCGGAAAAATCATAACGATGATCTGCTGGTGAGGATGTATCTCAATATCCTGCTGATCGAGATCGAAAGATTGTACCAGCACAAGCAACAGACCGACTCAACCGGCATCCCACGTCCACAACAGATGGTATCTGCTTTCAGGAAACTGGTAGCGAAACATTACCTGCAAAAGCGGCAGGTATCCGATTATGCGTCGCTCCTGTATGTTACGCCGCATTATCTCAACGATACCGTGAAAGAGCTCACCGGCAAGCCTGCCAGTGAGCTCATTTACGATGCATTGATCGCGGAAGCCAAATCACACCTGATACAAACGGAGAATACCATAACGCAGATAGCCACGGAGCTGAACTATTCCGATCAGAGTTATTTTTGTCGCTTTTTCAAGAAACATACAGGCCTCAGCCCACAGGAATTCAGGAAGAAACATTTTCATTGAGCAAGCAGCTCAAACGATCCATTTGTAAACAAGCAGTGGCTCTCCCCCTTCCTCGATCTCTTTTTCCAGGTTGAACCCCAGCTTCTCCAGGAGATGGATAGAGCGGGCATTTGCCGGTGTAACGATCGCGAACACCGTATCCATTTCCAGTTCCTTTACAGCAATCTCCATCACTGACCGGCAGGCTTCCAGCGCAAGGCCACGGCCTTCAAACTGAGGTAATAATGCATAACCAATATCTACGGCAGGAAGATATTCTCTTTTGAGTAGGCCACAGAGGCCCACCACTTCACCGGTGTCCTTCAACTCCATGGCATAGAGCCCGAACCCCAATACATGATAGTTGTTTACGATCTTATCGATATACCGTTTCGCTCCTTCGGCGTCACGTATGCCACGGTCGCCGATATAGCGTAAC
>JAGIAP010000492.1 GCA_017744805.1 Chitinophagaceae bacterium
CTTTCACCACGCCCATGAAATCAGCACCCTGGCGGTCCATTTTATTGATAAGCACGATGGCCGGCACATGGTATTTTTCTGCTTGCCGCCAAACCGTTTCTGACTGTGGCTGTACCCCAGATTTGGCGCAAAATACCACCACAGCCCCGTCCAGCACGCGCAGGGACCGCTCTACTTCGGCCGTAAAATCCACGTGGCCAGGAGTATCGATGATATTGATCTGGTGATCCTTCCAGTAAGTAGTGATAGCAGCAGAAGAGATGGTGATACCCCGCTTCTCTTCTTGCGGATCACTGTCCATAACTGTATTGCCTTCGTCTACACTTCCCAGTTTATGGGTGAGCCCGGTGTAATAAAGGGCCCTTTCCGTTAACGTGGTCTTACCTGCGTCTACATGGGCCATTATTCCTATATTCCTGTTTTGAGTTATTCGTTTCATTTGAAATTGATTGACAAAAAAAGAGCCTGCGTTTGGTAACGGAGGCTCTTCGCTATTGCAAATGCAGGTGCCTGTTACCGGTATTCCCTGGTAATCATGATCATCAAGATTTTATTGATCAACTGCATAATGCTGTTAAAAATTAATTGAATGAATAGATTGATTGACAAGGAGAGGACCAGCAGGATACTCCGGACCTGGTTTGCACATTACAATAAATAATGGAAAAATAGAAGGAGTGATCATCAATCATATGCGGGTGCAGAGCTGCCTCCCCGTCTTAAATTAAGACGATACAGGTACTCGCAATTACCGCCCTGATGACAGTAGTTGCGTTCAATGCTGTACGATATGTGATGTTAGTTGTCATGAAGACTGATTGACCGCGCAAATATAGAACAGATTTTTCAGAAAACAAATCTACCCGCTAAAGGAAGCGGTAATTCCGGAAATTTCCATGCTTTTCATATTTTACGGCACAATTGGAATCTTTATGATAATAAGATCAGTAACAATAGCTTTGATCTCAATTTCACTCGCTTGTGGACAAGCAGGAAAAAAACAAAATGGTAATTCAGGAGTTTTTCTTGGACTAGAAAAAAATCAAAAAATGGATACCACACATTTCTGGAAGATCATGGATAATGCATTTAATATAGGAGGATTCGAAAATAGCTTAAGAGAGGATGCGATCCTTAAACAGTTGATATCGCTTACCCCCAGCCAAATCCAGGATTTCGAGATCATCTTTCAACAGATGAATCAGAAGGCAAGCACCTGGGGGAATTTTGCCGCAAATACAGTAATAATGGGCGGCTCAACAGATGATGGTTTCTATTATTTCAGGTGTTGGTTGATATCCCTGGGACAGAAGAACTTTGAAGAAACACTTAAGAACCCGGATTACCTGGCCACACTCGATATCCCCGTTGAAAAATCTCATGGTCTTGCTATGGCAGAATTTGAGGAATTGATCTCATTATCAGACCAGGCATATGAAAAGGTGACCGGTAAGAAACCGGAGAGTGATACTACCTTTCCCAGGGATAATGCACAACGACTTGGATTGTTCTATGATAGCGGCACAACAATGAAAGGGGTGGAATGGGTTCAGAATGATGAACTTCCGAAGATAGTGCCCAACCTATGCAAAAAATATGAGGTAGAATAGCACCCCGGTGCAAATCTTGATATCGCAATAAAAATATCCCAGTATGCTGTACGATGCTTTGATAAAGAACATATCCTCATCCATATCGCTTTCTGCGGAAGAGCTCGATATATTCTTGTCTATGCTGGAATGCAGAACAATCGCCAGAGGAGCTTATCTTTTGGAAAAAGGCACCATTTGCCGGCATGATCATTATATCTCCCGTGGGCTGGTGAAGGTCTGCTACCTGGATGATGCAGGCAGGGAGAACATCATCAAGTTTGCTCCTGAAGACTGGTGGGTGGTAGATCTGGATAGTTTCCTGAATAGTAAGCCAGCCTTTTACTTTATCCAGGCCATCGAGGAAACAGAAGTATTCCAGTTAAGCAGGGCCGCGCATGACCGGCTACATTCTTTAATTCCACAGTTCCATATTTTTTCAAACATGCGTTGGCAAAATGGTTTTATCGCTTTGCAACATCGCGTAATGCAGGGTTTATCACTCCCAGCAGAAGAGCGGTACCAGCAGTTCCTCCAAAAATATCCGGGATTGGATCAACGCATTTCCCAGAAGCTCATAGCATCGTATCTGGGCATCACGCCGGTCTTCCTCAGTATGCTGCGCCGGAAATGGGCGCATCTTTCTTAAACTACTTTAACAGGATTTCGAAAAATGATCTGTCTTTTTGCGGAAAGCAATCTGATGAAACAGTTATTCTTTCTTACGGACAATTCTTATGTTGGTTTGATACTTCGCATAGCAGCCGGAGCTATCATGCTTCCTCATGGAGCACAGAAGATGCTGGGGCTCTATGGCGGTTACGGCTATAGCGCTACTATGCAATATCTTACCCAAACAATGGGCCTACCTAAGCTGATCAGTTTCCTCGTGATCATGATCGAATTTGCAGGAGCGATATGTCTTATTGCAGGATTTGCAACCAGGCTATGGGCGATCGCTTTCATAGCGGTGATGCTGGGCGCCATCATTACCACAGCCTATAGCAATGGCTTATTCATGAACTGGACAGGCAGTCAGAAAGGGGAGGGATTCGAGTACCATCTACTGATGATCGCAATATGCATTGGCCTGATCCTTACCGGTAGTGGGAAGTTTGGAGTGGATAGCTTATTGCAATCCTAAATGCCTGGATGACCAATAGCCCCCGGACGTATATACGAAACAAAATGGGCTGACACAAATGGTCAGCCCACCACTGCTGAAAGCAGGGATCTGGTTGATGATTATTGCTCTTGTTTGCTTATCACGGCGGCTATTTGCTTATCTATTTCCATTTGTATCGTTTCACTCACCTGGCTGTTCCTGACCTGGAAATGATCGGCACCTGAAACTTCTTCCACACGGATGGGCAAGCCTGTATTCTTTATCTTTACTGCAAAGGAAATTGCAGATGTATTGAGCAGGAAATTATCGGCAGCGCCTGCAAAAATATGTACAGGGCTTTTCAACTTCTTTTTTAGTTTCCCTGCATTTGATAATACGAACCTTGACATATCATAATTTTTCCATGTACTTACCACTGCCTTGTCTA
Source organism: Chitinophagaceae bacterium (assembly GCA_017744805.1). GTDB lineage: Bacteria > Bacteroidota > Bacteroidia > Chitinophagales > Chitinophagaceae > Pseudobacter. Next base: position 3,143 of record JAGIAP010000492.1, read on the forward strand.
TTTTTCCTGTTTGTGCATCAAAGCAGTTGACAGGCCGGCCATCCTTGCCTGGCATTCCGAATTCAGCAGCAAAAGACTGTTGCTGGCCACCATCCCCTTCGAATATTTCCAATAGGCAGGTCTTTCTTATCGTGCTGATGAAGGTATTCCTCACTTTATTGAAGCCACGTTCATTACCGTTTGTTCCTGTGTAATAATTTCCATCTTCATAGAGATTGACTCCAATAAAATGGCTGAAGTCCAGTGGATCCGGCGCCGTAGACCAGGCACCCCCAAACCTGCCCGGGTAATTCAAAGCAAGCCATACAACGGAGTATCCTCCGGTACTTTGACCGGTAAGAAAGTTCAGTTGCGGATCAGTTGCTCCCCTGAAATTTTTCTGTACATAGGGCATCAGCTCTTCCACCAGGGCCTTGCCCCAGGGACCATTTACCCGGGAATCCACAAATCCATGCAGACCGAACGGCGTTTGTGATTCAGGATTCAGGAAAACATAGATCTTTTCCGTGCCCATGCCGATCCCATATGC
>JAGIAP010000493.1 GCA_017744805.1 Chitinophagaceae bacterium
GTGATGGATAGTTACCACCAGAGCGGGTTTGAGGACTTCGAGCTCTTCTGGGACAACAAACCCGTAAATACCCTGCACAAAGTAGGATTGCTTAAATTGTAATAGGCCTTTTATGGCTGCATTACCATCCTGGTCATAAAGATGCTATCGTTATCGTATTTGAAATAACCTTCGAATTGTAGTTGTTGCTTTTTCCTGTTCAGGAAAGGTTTCACGCCGTCCTTTGCATTCCAGCTATATACTTTCCCGGACAATAGAACGGCCCGCAGTTGATTGTCCATATCGTTGTATCCCTCATTGTAAATAAAAACAGGTTGATCGTTTTCCCGGTCGTACCCCATAGTGAGATCCGATCTGAATTGTTGTGCGATCATACCCTTATGTGCTGCAGGATCGTAGAGGATATTGTAGAACAAACTACAGCCTATACCATTGCAATCGTCTACATGGCCGGTGAGGTAGAGATACTCTTTCGATCCGAATGTCATCAGGATGGCCGAGTCTATGAGGATGACAGCTTCATAGCCGGAATCCACCAGGCTGGTATCCAGCTCCAGCCCGGGTCTGAGCAGTTTACCATTGATGAGTATCTTTCTCGGATCATCATGGATGGCTTCGGCAGGCCTGATCACCTGTACGTTGAATCGTTGCTGACCTTTTACCCAGGTGTACGAATAGCGAAGGCTATCCTTATCGATCTGCCTGACGGATTTTTTTTGTGATACCAGTGGGTGCAGGATTATCCCCGTGGTATCGATAAAGGAGGCCGTGAGTTTTTGCAATCCGTCTCCTGTTTTATCGCTTATGAAAACAGCTACAGGTTTGACTGAAAAGAAGCTGTCCATATACCTGGCATCGGCCAGAGGATCTGCTTCTGTATTACCATTCATAGGAATGGCATTCTTATCTCTGAGGGCGGTATCCCGGGTTATTGATCGTTTGCCTGGGCCCTTTGGGTTATGGCAGGCCGCAACCAGGAGTATCAGTGGAAAAATGTAAAACGGTTTCATATTATGGAGTTGATCACATCATTGGGATCTGTCTTCTTTTATAGTAGATCCTGTCTGTTACTTTTATGAAATAATATGCTTGCGGGTTACCGGTCACGTCTGGGAAACGCCTGGTATCTGAAGCGAAATCATAGATCACTTCGGTGACCCCGAACAAGGTGGTTTCTTTGAAAATAACAGTAAAAGGATTTACTTCCCGATCGCCATCGGCGCCATAAGCCACCACCACTGTGCTTCCCAGGCCCTTGATCTTTTTCATCCATTTATCGAATTCCTTCTTTGATTCAGGGCTGCTTTTGACCTTGTTATTGTCCACATCGATAAAGAAAAGGGCAGCATCCCGCACAAGGTCCGGGTTTTTGGTAATGAATTTGATCTTTGATTTATCTGTTTGATTCTTTGACAGGATCAAACAGCCGGAATGCAGGAATGATAAGGGAAGTAAGAAGAGGATGGACCAGCATTTCATGGCAGTTTTGTTAAGGTTGAATGATGTGATCAAAAGAATTCAGGAATTCCAAAGAAAGGATCCCCATGGCCAGGACGATCGAACCAGATAAAAATAGAAAAGCGGGATTATGGATGAAATAGGGGAGGCCAGATTTCAGAAAGCTTTAACCAATCGGAATTCAGTCGTATCAATGCGCTTAGTTATTCCCCGCTTTGCTGGACCATCTGTATTCCTGGAGCCATTGGGCAAAGCTGTTCAGTTTTGCTTCATTGGAACTGATCCAGTTCTTCACCTGGTCATCATTGCTCCTGGCCAATATCATATTGGCGGCGGTTTCCAGGTAGCCCGCTTCCTTCATGGCCCTGAAGAACGGAATATAGAATTCAGTAAAAAATCCTTTCTTCCCTTCAGGATCGACCCCTGCAAATAACTCCAGTTTCTTTTTCAATCTGTCTGCCGGCGTAACGAACTGTTTTACGGAATCAGAATGATCCAGGGCAGCATCCAGCGCAAGCGTCATTTCCGTAATAGAGAAATTATCCGGTTTACTTTTCTTACTATCCAGTGCTGAACTATTCAGTGTGATACTGATTGTTTTTTCACCCGTTTTCTTGGCAAAGCTGCCGAACAGCTCCTGTAGTATTTTCAGGTTCTTTTCAGAACGGTTGCTATTGCTTTCTATAATGAGAAAAGTGGACAATGCCATCAGGCAGGCCACCTTGTTCTCTCCATACACGGTATAGCCAAGATATTGATGGGAGGAGGCGTGCAGGGGATTCAACAATAATGTCTGTTCGAAATCATTGATGGCATCGCCTGTCTTTTTGTTCTGGAATTCTGTAATGCCGCGGTTAAAGAAAAGTAGATAGTGATTGTATTTGCGAATGCCCTGTGAATATACCTTGATGGCCTCATCGGGCTTTCCCAGTGCATCCAATGCCGATCCGTAATTCACATAGATATTCTCGAGCTCATCACCTTCCCTGAACTTCTTCAATACGTCTTTGCAGAGGTCGGCGCATTCCTGGTATCGCTGGGCTACAAAAAGGGTAAGGCTTTTTTCATACCAGGCCAACAGGCGGTTAGGATCTTTGGCCAGCACTTCGTCATAGATCTTCAGGGCTCCGTCATAATCACCTTTGTCGTGCAATGCTACGCCTTCTTGTAATAAAGCCTGTAAGGTATCGTCCTGTGCCATCAGGCGGGCCGAGGTACAAAAAAGGAATAAGATTAATATGAACTTCCGCATATTGTAAGGTTTACACGTTTGATGCAGGTCACATAGAAATTACATATCAGCAAAATATCATCATTCACACACAATAAATTCAACTTAACATACATTTATAGCCTGTCTGCCAACGCAATGATGATATTTGCACGGCAAAAACTATTACCCTTTTATCGAAAAACAAAGTCATGAATCTTCGAAAACTGTCAACCGTATCCCTTGCTGCTATTGCCTCTATCAGTATCCTGGCCTCTTCCTGCGACAAAGTGAAAGATGCTATCAAAGTTAACATTCCTCTTCAACAGGCCTCTATCGAATTCGATATTACGCCCGTAGACGCAGGAACCGGCACCCTGGCCGAGTTCCAGGCACGTTTTGATGTAGACAGCGCCATCAGGGCCAATGCTTCCCAGTTCAGCGCAAAGAACATCAAATCCGCCAAGCTGAAAAGCCTGAAGATCACTGCCACCAACACTACAGCAAACGACCATTTCGGTGTGTTGTCTGCCTGCACTGCCAGGCTCTCTTCTGATGTGAACAGCACCTGGATCACTATCGGGGAGGTTACCAACAATCCTGAAACAGCAAGCAGCACGCTGAATATTCCTGTGAACACTGACCAGGAGCTGAAAGATTACTTCACCGGTAAATCTTTCTCTTATATTCTCAGCGGTACTGCACGCAGGGCTACCAGCACCACTTTGCACTGCAAGGCCACGCTGGAAGTGAATCTGGAAGTAGGGTTGTAACTGATCCTCCAGCATACAAAAAACCGGATGAAACGACAGTTCCATCCGGTTTTTGCTTTATGGGAAAATAGAATTATCCTGCGGACCGCATAAAAGAGACGAATTTCTTTTTCAGGTCCTTCACTGCGGCTTCGTCTTTGGAGAATACAGTAATATAACCCTCTTCAATAGGCTGGGTTGGTACACCGGGGATCTCCATCTTGCGTCCATGGAATACCACCATCAATT
>JAGIAP010000494.1:0-256 GCA_017744805.1 Chitinophagaceae bacterium
ATCTCGAGCTTTCCAAAAAACGAGCCGCTGCTGTCAAAAATATTCTCGTTGCTGAATTTGGCATAGACGCAGATCGCCTCAGCACCGACGGAATGGGCGCTACACAGCCCCTGGGCAGCAATGCCACTGCTGCCGGAAAAGCGGAGAACAGAAGAGTGGAATTCCTGAAATTATAACCCTGAAGCATAGCCTTGATAATGAAAACTTTTTTTGTAAGACTGCATTTCGTACCCTTTTTATTGCTTTCCATCATATG
>JAGIAP010000494.1:266-3663 GCA_017744805.1 Chitinophagaceae bacterium
GTCCTGAAGAACTGAAAAAACTGTCCGATGAGATCCGCCAGAAAGCCATGTCGGGAAAAGTGACGCCAGCCGATGTAGAAGCGGTGAAGAAGAAAATGGGAACACAACAGTACCCTGTTCAATCACCGGCAGCACAAAAAGCGGAAACTGAATTCAGGAAGATCAGTCTGGCTGGTTTGCCCGCACAGGTAACCGGCGCTTCCCTGAAGTCTTTTGTGGCCGTTATGATGAAGAAGATGGAGGCTAAATTATCGGCAGTGCAACGCAAAGTAGGAGAAGAGGTGCTTGCAAAAACGAAGAACAATACAAGCCATATCAGTCAGTATGCGATCTACTTCTATCAGCAGGGCGACCAGGTGTTGGCTGCATGGCTTTGCGGGAATGCCGTGATACTGGATCCCGACAATGATCTCAACACCAACAATTTTGCTACCATCCTGATCGAATCGGGAGCGCAGGCACATGCAGTGCCCATCATGCGTGGGCTGGTACAAAGGTTCCCGAAGACCAATCTCTTCCTGAACAATATGGGGCAGGCATTTGCAAGTGTTGGCATGAAGGACAGCGCCATGGTATATTTTGTGAAATGCCTGGCCAGTGAGCCGAAATTCCCGGCAGCCAATAAAACCGCCGCAAAGATCAGTAAGTCGAATGGCAAAAAGCAAGAGGCTGTCAAATATGCAAAGCAAGCCGTGGAATCCAGCCTGGATGAAGAGATGATGGATATGCTGGATGAGCTGGACCCCAATGGGGATCACTACAGTGGCTTCGTTAAGAAAAAAGAGCTGCCGGATTATTTCAATCTGTACAAACTGAAAAAACCACCCCATCAACGCAGACCTGAAGATTATGAGATGGTGATGGCCGAAAGGGCTGCCTTCAAAGCCGAGTTGGATCGCTACAGAATGGAAATTTCAAGCATTCAGAATGCGGAAGCCAAACTGGGAAGTGAACAATTGAATAAAGACGCAAAAAAATTGCAGGATTATGTTTTCGCAAATGGAAAACTGCCCGCTTCCACGCCTGTTTCAGCACTGGTGAGAAAGGCCGTCAAAGTGTATCCTGCAAAATACATTCACCAGGAACTTCCGGCAAAACTGAAAGCCCTGAGCGCTAAATACGATGCTACCGTTGCGCAGGAAAATCGTTCCTACGACCTGGATGTTGAGAATATCAAAAGAGTATATGAAGAAAAGAAGAAACCATACGACTGTGGCGAAGGAAAAGGGGAGGCTTGCAGGATACTGGAACAGCTCACTAAACAGGAATGTGCTGAATTGAATAAAAGACTGATGGTTCTACTGGAAGCCTGTGCCAATGCAGGCGATGAATTTGACAGGAACCAGCGTCAGTATGCTGCTGAGATCTTCCATCATAAGTCGAGATGGGGTTATATGGTGGGCGTGAATGAACATTTGGCGAAAGCCAATTACTATGCAGCAGCCACGGAGTACCTCACCAATATAGAGAAGATGGTGGGCTTTGCGCCTTTCACGCCACATTGCATGCAGTTGGAAAGACAACTGAAGAAATACACATTTGCCGAGATCATGCGCCCTGTCTGCCCGTTCAATGTCAGCTTCGACTTCGGCATTATCCAAACCTCTATGAACTGCAAGGAGGGATCCATTACTATCGATCCCGGAAAAGCGTTCCCGGCAATGGATAGCTGGAAATTCCAATTCACACAGGATTTTGTGAACAAGAGCACAACCTATGCAGTGATCAAAGTGCTGCTCTCGAAAGAGATCACCGGCCCTTCCGGCATCGGCAATATGATCCGTTTGAATGCCGGCGCTAGTGTAGAGATCACTGCCACCGCCTTTGTGACGGTGGATGGTAAAGGAGGCGACTATGGGATCAAAGGATCTACAACGGCCAGCGCGTGGGTAGAAGACCCTGCAAATGTGCTGGATTCAAAATTACAAGCTGAATTTGGCGTCGAGATCGGTCTTAGCGCCAGTTCCGGAGTTATAGGAGGCCCCACCGGGCTCACAGGCTTTTTCAATTAAAGAAACAGATATGAAAAGAATATTGATCATTGTAACAATTGTAATCAATGGGTTGAGCAGTATGGCACAGTCCATTCATGAGAACTGGATCTGCAGCTATCGTATCAAAACAGGAATGAGGCATGTGATGGTGCAATCCAATGGAGAACTGATGACCTGGATGGCCGGCGGCGAAGTGGAAAAATTGGATGGCTTTGAGAACGCTGTGCAGGTTGCTGCAGGATCAGAGCACCTGTTGGTATTGGATAAGAACGGGTATGTATATACGCTTGGGAACAACGATTACTACCAACTGGGCGATCCGGACCTTGTTGACAAAAAGATCAGGGAATCCCTGACCCCTGTAAAAGTGAAAGGATTGAGTGAAGTGACGGCCATCAGTGCATTCGGTAAAACCAATTATGCATTACTGAAAGATGGCACTGTATGGGCATGGGGTAATGGCAATGAAGGAAATTGTGGCGATGGCAACAAAATCACTTCCGGATCCTATACTGCCACTGCCTCAGGAAAGAAAAGCCCTGTAAAAGTCACCAACCTCGATCATGTCATTGCCATCTCAGGCCCGATGGCGCTGAAAGATGATGGTACCGTGTGGACCTGGGGCGATGGATTCAATGGCAGACTGGGACATGGCGATACCAGGTCTATAAGTGTTCCCACTAAAGTAGTGGGTATCGAAAATGCGGTTTCCATTTCAACAGGCAGGCAAGGCAGCTATGTACTGGTGAAAGATGGAACTGTCTTTGCCTGGGGCAGTAATTACAAGGGGCAGTTGGGACAGGGAACGCCTTCGTCAAAAATTTACCAGGGCTCAAAAGATGAAAGAAGCCTGGTACCTGTAAAAGTGCTCAAGCTCAACAACGTAAAGGCCATCAGTGCCAGCTCAGGCATTCTGGCCTTACGAAAGGATGGCACCGTGATGGGATGGGGTTGGGGCGAACTGTCTGCCCTCGGCCCATTAGGGGGAGACGTTACTTCCACACCCGTGCATGTTCATAAATTGGCAAACGTAAAAGCGATCAAAGCCGGTAATGGATCAGGATTTGCTTTATTGAACGATGGCTCCGTGGTAGGATGGGGCGCTGATATGGTGGCCACTGGTGTTTACAAGAATTCAAAAACGGTTATCACTATCAAAAAGCTGGGGAAGCTGGCTTTGTTTTGATCGATATATTCTTACTAAAAAAAGAACCGCTCCATACATGGGCGGTTCTTTTTTTATGCATTTCCTGTTGATCACTTTTAGTAATTGTACATGACCGCTACCCCTTCATAAAAGAAAGCAGGGAAATTGATGGTAAGGGATGATTGATAAGCACCCGAAAAATCATCAGTAAGCTTCAGCTTCATTGGGCGCCTGGTGCCGTTTACATAGGCTGCAG
>JAGIAP010000495.1 GCA_017744805.1 Chitinophagaceae bacterium
GCCTGATAGAGGCATTGATACAATTGCAGGAGGTAAGCGGGGAGAAGGGGTACTTGCTGGAAGCAAAGCAGCTTACCGATCATGTACTGGATAAGTTCAGTGAAGAGGAGACCGGATTTTTCTTCTACACACCTAACGGTCAGCCAGACATTATCGTACGTAAGAAAGAGGTGTACGATGGTGCGGTTCCTTCAGGCAATGCAGTAATGGCCTCCAATCTTTACTACCTGGGAATGGTTTTCGATGAAGGGAAATGGAAAGAGCGTTCGGCAGCGATGTGTGGGTCTCTATTGCAGGCGGTGGTGCGTCATCCCACATCGTTTGGAGTATGGGCAACGCTGATTCAGGCATTCTCGTATGGAATTCCGGAAATAGTGATTGTTGGCGGGGATTTTGCTACGCTTCGTGAGGAATTTTTGAAAACCTTTATTCCCTTCCGTATCTTTCAGTCCTCCAACCAGGCTGATGAACAATTCCCCTTATTGTCCGGTAAACCTGATTACCCAGAAACCATGATATTCCTATGTAAAAATTATGCTTGCAATGCACCTGTAACCCAGCTTAATGCATTGATAAAGCAGCTTGAAGATGTGTAAAACTTAAATCTGTTGTTGATACAATAATAACTTGTCCGGGGCCGTTTAAACCTAAGCTCTGATGGTGTTTGCAGTTTTAAAAATAAAATTCTAAACTTGCGATGAAGTCGGTAAAACATTATTTTTGCCCAATACCCTTTAATATGATGAAAATGAAAAACCTATCCGCTATGACTGCCCTTAGTGTGATGGTCATTGCCACCGGTTGCGGCAAGTTAGGCGGAAAGTCGAAAGGACTGCCCAATGACGGCCAGCTTCATGGTGTTGCCCCGGCTAGTGGCTACAACCTGACCAAACCTACCGGAATGGTTTACATCCCACCTGGTACCTTCCATATGGGGCCCTCCGATGAGGACATCAATTACAACTACACTTCAAGGAATAAGCAGGTTTCGATCAGTGGTTTCTGGATGGATGCCACAGAGATCACCAATAATGAGTACCGTCAGTTCGTGAACTGGGTACGGGACTCCACTGCCGCCGTAAGACTGCAATACGGTAAGGAAGTGGACGGAGTGTTTGTGATCGACTGGAAAAAGGCTTCCACCATCAAGTACAGCGACAAAGCCACCATCGAGAAGATCGACCAGATGATCCTGACCCCAGAGAACAGGATCTTCGGTAAAAAGGAGATCGATCCTACCAAGATCATCTACCACTCCGAAACCTTCGATCTGAAGGAAGCCGCCAAACGTGAGAACGTGGGCGTTCCCCGCAGCAAATTCATCATCAAGAAAGATATTAAAGTCTATCCCGATACATTGATCTGGATCCGTGACTTCAGCTACTCCTACAATGAGCCAATGACCAAGCGTTATTTTGCTCACCCTGCCTTCGGTAACTATCCTGTGGTAGGTGTGAACTGGAACCAGGCCGTTGCCTTCTGCGAATGGAGAACCCATTACCTGAACTCATACCTGGAATCCAAGAAGAAAGCTACCGAGTCTGACTTCCGCCTGCCTACAGAAGCAGAGTGGGAATATGCAGCCCGTGGCGGTCGTTCTCAATCGATGTTCCCCTGGGGTAACTACTACCTCCGTAACAAACAGGGTTGCCTGCTCGCCAACTTCAAACCCGGCCGCGGTAACTATCCTGAAGATGGAGCTTTCTACACTGCCCGTGCCGATGCTTACTGGCCAAACGACTTCGGTCTGTATTGCATGGCAGGTAACGTGTCTGAGTGGACCTCTTCCCTGTATTACGAGGGTGCATATAATTTCCAACATGACATGAACCCTGATATTCGTTTCAATGCTCAGGATTCTGACCCTCCAAGAATGAAGCGTAAGGTGATCCGTGGCGGAAGCTGGAAAGATGTAGGATATTTCCTTCAAACCAGCGCCCGGAACTATGAGTACATGGATACTGCTAAAGCTTATATTGGTTTCCGTTGCGTGATTGATTTACCAGCTTCGCAGAAGAAACGTTAAAATTCTGCTAAGTAGAAAATTTGTGACTGTGGTGAAACGTTAATTGCTTTGATTTATGAGGAGAAGCAAACCAGTATCTTATTGTAATTGCATTAAACATTTAATTTCCAAACCCTGAAAACCCGTTTTCTAACCATTTAAAAATTAATCTATGGCTGGAGTTTCTAAATCAACAGAAAGAATTGTAAACATAATCGTATGTATGGGTGCCGCTATCGTGATCTTTGGCGCCTGGCAGAAGATTACGCACCAGGCACTCGCTGACTTCTTTCTCACAGCAGGTCTGATCACTGAAGCAGTTATTTTTGTTGTATACGCATTCTTACCTCCTCCCGGATCTGAAATGCATGCAATTGCTGAAGCATTACCCAAACTGGCCGGTGGCGCGTCTTCCGGTAACCCTGCTCTCGACAACATGAACAAAATGATGCAGGATGCCGACATCACCCCCGCCAGCCTGAAAAGCCTGAGCGACGGATTCAAAAAACTGGGCACTTCTGTTAACCAGATCGCTGAAGTTTCTGATGTAGTAAAATCTACCAACGACTACTCTTCTAAAACAAAAGAAGCAGCCGCCGCATTGGGTCAGATGACATCCGCCTACCAGGGCGCTACTGCTACCATCACTACCTTCAACTCTGCAGCAGACAGCACCAAACAATTCCATGAGCAAGTGTCTGTATTGACCAAGAACCTCGGTTCTCTCAATGCTATCTATGAACTGGAATTACAGGACACTAACAACCACCTGAAAGCCATGAAAGGTTTCTATGGTAACCTCGCTGCTGCTTCTCAAACTATGCAGAACAGCGTTGATGACGCCAAGAAAGCTCATGAGCAGATCGCCAAACTGGCGGGTAACCTCAGCAGCCTGAACACCGTTTACGGAAACATGCTCACTGCCATGCAAGGTCGCTAATCCAGGCAGGTCCAATAATCCTGTACCCAATCGTATGCATTTGAATTGTTTAAACTGAAAAACCCAGATCCATGGCTTTACCTAAAGAGCCCCGGCAGAAGATGATCAATATGATGTACCTGGTGTTGACAGCATTGCTGGCACTCAACGTATCATCGGAGATCATCAACGCCTTCGAAACCGTAAATAATAGCATCACCACTTCGAACAAGATCATCGGCGATAAAAACGCTGATACCTATGCATCTCTCGATTCGAAGTTGAAGGAACAGCAAACAAAGGCAAAGGCCGAGATTTGGGCTCCCAAAGCCCAGGCCGCCAAAGCCCTCGCTGCTTCTATGTATAATGATATAGAATCGCTGAAAACACAGCTTAGAGAATATGCAGGTTCTCATGAAGAGCATGGCGAACAAAAAATGAACGCTGACAAGCTGGACGCTTCTACCCGTCTGATGGACAAAGAAAAGAAGGGTGAAGAGCTCTACGCCAAGATCGCTGACTTCAGAAAGAAACTCATTGGAGTTCTCAATCCCAACGATCCTGCTTATGCTGACAACCCGGCCATGAAGGCCAATGTTGCCAAAGCTGTGGCTGATTTTGATAAATCATTGCCAATTGATCTTACAGTACCTAAATCTACCAGTGGCAACAAATATGAGAATAATGCAAATGGCTGGGCCATGAGC
>JAGIAP010000496.1 GCA_017744805.1 Chitinophagaceae bacterium
GCCCAGAACTATTTCAAAAAGCCGGCAAAGGAGCTCACCCGCCAGGAAGCAGCCATGATCGCCGCCTGCCTGCCCAACCCTAAAAAATTCACGGTCAAACCACTCAGTAATTTTGTTGCAGGGAAATATCCCTGGGTGCTTCGTCAAATGAATAACCTTCAGAACGATCCCGATATTCAAACCCTTATCCAATAAGGGCTATACATCATTTCACATCAAACTCATAACTGGTGGAGTTCAGGGTGTAGAACCCCGGAATGGAGCTGGCTATGCCGATCCTGGCAAGATATTTATCGGAAGGAAGGCTAACGGGAACGTTTATGCTAAGTTGCCGGGTAACGGAATCCACCTCCGACATGGAGAAAGGAATAGGTATATAGATGGGAGGCTTTTTGTCGGTAAAGAAACTCACCACCAACCCCGCCTCATCCTTTTGCAGTCGACGGTATATGGCCAGGTAGTTTTCTGGGGATTGAATATTGAAGGAACCGGAAAACATGCCATTCTGCAAAACAGGCTCAGTCTTGTCTGTGATCATCACCCGGCTGAATGCATAGAATTTTTCAACAACATAGCTGACCAGGGAGTCGGTGTTTGGGATTAAATGTTCACAGGCAGTATCCAGTGAAGGGTGGATCCTTGAAACGACCATCACTTTCTTACCTATCATGGCATCTTCCACCGGCCAGAAATTGTAATTGTTCCTTCGGTAATCCACACCATTCAGAGAGTAAGTAGGGCTTTGTGCATAGAACCAATATTTGGAAGCGCGTTGATAGGAGTTGGTGAAGATCACCGGAAGGGCTCCAGCCTCCTTCTTAACTGCATTTACCCAGGTGTGGTTGCCATGTACTTCATCGGCTTTATGGATCCAACCTGAGGGAGGAACAAAAGACAACAGGTAGATCCGCACCAGGAATAGCAGTCCCAGGGTCAGTGGCACGCTCTTGATCAGCCATTTCTGCTGCATATGTCCACCATTATTCAGGAACTGATGGCTCAATACCATCAAAGGGATGAATGCGGGCAATGTCCAGTTTGCTTCAACCCGTCCTTTGAAAGTCATGACCAGGAAAAAAGCGTATATACCTATGAGTGAGAACCTCATGGCCCGGTCAGGTTTTGATACAGCTTTGAACTGAAGAGCTGCCCATAAGAGCAACCATCCCATGAGCGGGCCGGCAAGTGCGATTTGTCCTAATAGATATTCGATGGTATAGCTGATCTTGTATTCACTGGCATTCCTTTCAAACAAGTGATACTGTATGGAAGGAAACCCATGTTCAAACTGCCAGTAAAGATGTGGCGTAAAAAGCAACAGGGTAACAAATGCAGCTAACCAGGTCTGGTATTTTTTGAAGAGGGAAAGATCGGACAGCAGCGTACAAGCAATGATCAGCACTCCATGATACTTGCTGTAAAGCATCAGCGCCATTCCGACCCCAAGTAATAAGGTATTGGGAATATTGGTAGTGTCCCTGAATCTTTTATATAGCCAAAAGAACAGTGCCACAGTGAAAATCAAGGGAGCATCCGGCGCTGCTATGATACCACCGATCTGTGCCACCACGATGGTGCAAGCCACTGCATAAAAGAAAAGGTCGTTCCTGCGGGAAAGTAGTTGCCGGGTGATATAGATAGTGGCCGTATTGAGCAATACCACAAAAAGCCTTACACCCAGTTCGTTTCCGAAGATCCCATAACCCGCCCTGATCAGCATTGCGATCATTGGAGGATGATCGAAATAGCCCCAGGCAGGAAACTGTGAGTACACCCAATAGTACGCTTCATCATCAATCAATTCAGTAAAGCCAGCCTGAACAATATTTATGGTGAGCCAACCCAGGAAAAACAGAAAGCTATGGTGCTTCTTCAGGAAGGTAAGCATAAAGAACAACAACAATCAGGCCCACAGAGAAGTTTAGCCCGCCAGCAAATTTTTTACCGCTGATTGAGCGCGTTGGAAACGCTCTTCGTAATTGCCGGATATATCCACCCATGGTGCAGATTGATTCTGCATGATGTCTTTATAAATATGGTAGAGTTTCTGGCGGGAGAGCAGATCGGGATATTCGCGTAATTCATCTTTCACCCAGGGCAGATCGATATTGCAGAGCAGGTAGAGATCATACCGGCGGGTAACGATATTATCCAGGATCCACTGGTGGCATTTCCCGAAAACGAACTCGCACCAAACCTTCATTACATACAGATCGGTATCGATAAAGAGAGGGCTACCAGGAGGGAACCGGGTTGAAAAGCCGGAAGCATATTTTTCTTCCAGCGCTACTTGTCCCTTTGCGATGGTGAGCAGGTCCTCATAGCTGTAATCTGTGCCATGTTCCAGCAGGTATTCGCGGGCATATTCCGGCACCCAGTCCGTTCCAAAATGATCGGCCAGTTGTTGACAGAGGGTGCTCTTACCCGTTGATTCGGGCCCTATGATCACTATCTTTTTCATGCAATTGCGCTTGCTCTTTTTTTCCATTCTATCAATCCTCCGATAGCCAGCACCAGCAAAACGAGATAATACACGCTGGTGAATACGAGATCTTTCACAAAGTAAAGGGGAATTGAGGCAATATTGGTAGCGATCCACCAATACCAGCTTTCCACTTTCTTTCGGGCCATCAGCCACATGCCAGTGTAAGCTGTTGCCGAAGCAAAAGCATCTCCCCATGGAATGGCTTCCGGGGCAAAGTCGCGCTTCAACCAGGTAAGCGCCCCAAAAATGCCAATATAGAAACAAGCAAAGAAGGCGATCTGTTGCAACCATTCCCTGCCGGTAGAAAAACGGATCTTCAGTAAGATCTGTTTCTGTTCATTTTTCCTTGTCCAGAGTATCCAGCCATAAACGCTCATGATGCTGTAATACAGGTTCACGCTGGCTTCGCCGATCAGGTGGAATTTGAGGCTGATATAAATATAGATAAGGGTATTTACCAGGCCCGTGGGATATACCCAGATATTTTCCACCCTGGAAAACCATACACTCGCAATGCCGGCCAGCACGGCGATGTACTCCAGCAGGGTGGTTTGGCGCATGCCATCGAGGAATTGTTGGATGAGATCGGAAAGGCTCATAGCGTGCTACATACTGCAAGATACAGTTTGCTTTTCCCATTTCCACTTATTGATCAGGAGACTGGTTTCAATGAAAATGATTTCTGATATTTGAGGCCATCAAATATATCCGATGTCTTTTTATCAAAACAAAGTGGTCTGGATCACGGGGGCCTCTTCCGGGATCGGCGAAGCGCTTACCCATGAACTGGTTCAGCAAGGTGCAAAACTGATCATCTCTTCCCGCCGCGAAGAGGAGCTCAAACGGGTGCAGCAGGAAAGCGCGAAACCTGAAAATATCAGGACCCTGGTGCTGGACCTTGAAAAAACGGATAGCCTGGAAGCTGCTGTCAGCAATGCTTTGGCTGCATTCGGACATGTGGATATCATGATCCATAACGGTGGCATCAGCCAGCGATCTAAAGTGATTGACACCTTACCGGAAGTTCAGCGGAAAGTGATGGAAGTGGACTATTTCAGTTATATCGAGCTCACAAGATTATTGCTCCCTCATTTCGAACAGCGGAAAACAGGCCATTTTGTGGTGATGAGCAGTGTGATGGG
>JAGIAP010000497.1 GCA_017744805.1 Chitinophagaceae bacterium
ACAAAACTCCGTTGTTCACCACCAGCGTTTGCGAGACACCGTTTTCCCGCAGTAGCTTTACACTGTTTCCATCAGGAGGCTAAACATTCAATTCTCAACTGGTACAAGGGTGGTATCAATGGTAAGTCAGTAACCGGCGTATGTAGTAGTTCGCCGGTTGGCTGCTGCCATTTTTCTATTTCTTCTTTTGTTTGTCTTCACGCTTCACCAAAAGAAATCTTTTTTGTTACTGACCTGAAGAGATATTGATTCAGGATTTTTCACTTTTCATTACTACCAACACCTGGAAAGTTCCGGGTATCATCGGAGGCCGTTGCCCCTGAACAGCAGGCCCATAATCTGCGGTAGGGAGATATAAAATATGAGTACTATTGTCTATAGTAATGGTTCTTGCTCCTTTCTTTGTTTTCATATTTTCCACTACTTCATAGCTGTTGGCAGACTTTTCTTTTATCACACTCATGGTGCCTTCACCATTGGAGGTAAAGATCATATTACGATCTGCGTCATAAGCAACACCATCACAGCCATCGCCAATAGTTATTTTGTCGATTATCCTGCCGGATATCGCATCCATTACTACCAGTAATTTATCACAACCTGCAAACAGGCGTTTCTTAACAGCATCATAAGCAAGTCCGGTTGGCCCTTCTGCTGGCGCCAGCGGCCAGCGGCCTTGCACAGTATTGGTGTGCAGGTTGATGACAACGATCTCGTTCTTATCTTCGATATTGACAAATAGTTTGCCTGCGCCATCACTCACGGCCGTTTCAGGTTTGCCGCCTACGGGTATCGTAGCAACAGTCTTTTCAGTGGAGGGATCTACCACGGTAAGGTCATTGCTGCGGCCATTGCAAGTGATGATGCGGTCCACATGGCTGTCATAAAGAATGGCATCCGGGTTTTGACCTGTGGGGATTTGTGATAAGACAGCACCATTGGTTAGGTCAAACACGGTAATATTGTTCAGCTTGCCATTGCTGGTATATCCTTTGCCCTTGGCAGGTATGAACGCAATGCCATGTACCCCGGTCGTATTTGGGATGATGCCAATAGAATCTCCTGAAGTTTTATCGAGAATATTTACCTGTGTTCCGTGAGATACATAAAGTTTGTTGCCATTCACGGCAAGGTAGTCCCACCCTCCCGCGCTGGCAATATGAAAAGTTCTATCGATCCTGTAACCGCTTGCCTGTGCGGTAGCCTTTGCGGGGACCAGGGTGTTGATGGAAAGCACCAGGCAAATTGCGATGAGTAATTTCATGATTGTTTATTTAGGTTGAATAATAACCGTAGTAAGGAAGGCAATCCGATCAGTAACAATGGTAATGCTGCAATGAAGCCGCCAATAACCGCTATGGCCAATGGCTGATGTAACTGAGCGCCCGCGCCAATGCCTAAGGCAAGTGGCATCAAGGCAACGATGGCTCCCAACGCGGTCATGAGTTTGGGTCTTAGCCTTGTGGAAATGGAATAAATAATGGCTTCATCGATGGTTTTGGTGTGCAGGGATTCCTTGAACTGAAGGAAGGTAAAAATGGCATTTTCGCCAATTATGCCCACGATCATAATGAGACCGGTATAGCTGCCTACATTGAGGGGCGTATGTGTCAGGAATAATGCGAGGTAACTGCCTGCGATGCCCAGTACCGCTATGAGTAAGATCAAGAAAGCCACCTTAAAATCCCTGAACAGGAAAAGGATAACGCCAAAGACCAGCAGGCTGGCACTGATGAGTATGGCCAGTAATTCTTTGAAAGATTGTTGTTGCTCTGCATAGGCACCGCCATAGGCAATATGATACCCGATAGGCAGATCCACTTCAGAGCTCACTAGTTTTTGTATTTTTCCCATCACACTTCCCAGGTTGCCATTTTCCAGCCGCGCGGTGACCACCCCCATGCTTTGCAGGTTTTCCCGCTTTATCTCCGCATCGCCGGCATTGATCTGCACCCTGGCCAATGAATTGATAGGGGCAAGCTTGCCATTAGGTAAAAACACCTGCAGGCCTTCAATATCCGCAAGGCTTATTTTCTGGTTTCCCCTATACACCATCCTGATAGTTGAAACCTGCTCTTTTTCGAAAATACCGCCTACTATATTTCCTTCCAGCGCATTCTTCACCTGCATCTGAAGGTTTGCGGGGGAAATACCAAACTGCGCCAGCTTTCCATAATCCGGTACGATGCTTATGGAAGGCCCTGCTATCACAATACCATCAAACACATCGGCAGTGCCCTGAACATCGGTTACCACTTTGGCTACCTTTTGGGAGAGCAACTGCAACTGCTTCTGGTCATCGCCGAAGATTTTTATTTCAATGGGCTGAACGGAAGTCATGAGGTCGCCGAGCATATCGCCAATCACCTGCCCGAAATCGATCCGAAGGGCAGGCTGTGACGATTCGATCTTTTGCCGTATCTCATTGATCACTTCATCAGTTGTGCGATGCCTGTTCTTTTTCAATTGTATGAGGTAATCGCCGGTGTTGGGCTCGGTAATGAAAAAACCCATTTGGGTACCGGTCCGCCTTGAATAAGCCTGCACTTCCGGCACAGATTGTATCAGTTTCTCCGACTCCCGCAGCATTCTGTCTGTTTCTTCCAGCGAAGTGCCTGGCGGTGACGTATAGTCGAGTACAATACTGCCCTCATCCATTTCCGGCAAAAAGCCTGTTTCCAGTTTCGGCAGCACGAAAAAGATCAACGCACCAAAGGCAAGCAGCATGATGATACTGATAGCAGGACGGTGTATGAAAAAAGAAACCCAGCGTTGTGGTTTCACCAAATGAACTTTTACAGAATTTGTTGCTTTCCCCTTCTTATGATCGGTGAGTAGTAAATAAATGACTGGTAGCAATAGCCAGGTTACAAAAAATGAACAGATAAGTGTAATGATCATCGTATTGGTCATTACCTTAAAATAAGCGCCTGCTACACCACTCATCAGAATAAAGGGAAGAAAAATAACAATGGTGCTGATGGATGAGCCGAGCATGGCGGGAAACAAATAGTTGATAGCTTTTTGTAAAAGTGTCAGTGTAGATTCATCCGGATGTTCTTCATGCGTACGATGGATCTGCTCCACAACTACAATGGCATCATCAATGATGAGCCCGATGGCAGCAGCAATGGCGCCCAGGGTCATTATATTGAAGGTGTAGCCAATAGCGTACAGAACAAGGAGCGTGAGGCACAGAGTTGCCGGAATGGTGATGAGAATGGTAGCGCTTGCTTTTACAGAACGCAGGAAAATGATCGCCACAATGATCGCCAGTCCCAGCCCTATCCACAAGCTGTCTGTTACGCTCTTAACGGAGTTGTTCACAAAATCGGCTTGTATGTAATACGGTTGTATTGTTACTCCCCCGGGCAATCCTTTTCTGAGTTCCGCAACCTTCGCCTCCATGAGGGTTGACAGATCAACGAGGTTGGCATTGGGCTGCTTGATAACGGCTATCAGAATGCCTTCTTTCCCATTGGCATTGATCTTGGTATATTCAACGGCTTCCTTTACTTCTGCAAGCGCAAAGTCCTGCACCCGGATGATCCTTTTGCCATCGTTGACAACGATGATGTTCTTAAGCTCGTCGAGCGTATGCACGG
>JAGIAP010000498.1 GCA_017744805.1 Chitinophagaceae bacterium
GCCCAGGACTGGATTCGAACCAGCACACCCTTGCGAGCGCTGCGACCTGAACACAGTGCGTCTACCAATTTCGCCACCTGGGCAGGTGTTAAACCGTTGATTCAAAGTTACTTGAACGTTCCGGTGATCGTGTTCGGGGTTGCAAATATAAAACTAATATTGAACCTGCCAAAAATACTTCAGCTTTTTTGTTGGGCTGTTTTCCATCCAATCAATAAAACACCCATCACCACTAGCATTGTACCGATAATTTGTTCCGTAAAAATATCTTCTCCCAGTATCCAATACGCCTGCAAAATAGTTGAAACAGGTCCGATACCGGAGATGATGGCCACATTGTTGGACCCGATCTTCTTCATCCCAAGTGAAATGAGAAAGCTCGGTATCACTGTTGCAAATACGGCCAGTAACAAGCCGTAGATCCATGCATTGTCCGTGGCTGCTTTCAGCATCTCCACATTACCCTTGAAAGAAAAATGTAAAAAGATACCAGCCGTAGCCGCTAGCATGGCATAAGCGGTAAATCTTCCGGCGCCCACTTTCGGAATGATATGGCCGCTGCCGGCGATATAAATGGAGTAAGTGATAGCGCAGAGGAAAATGAGGAAACACCCCCAGTAGAAGTTCGGACTACTTGTATCGAGCTGTAATTCGCCTGCAAAGGCAAGCCCGATACCGGCATAGGTAAGCAATAGCGCTATCCACTGCAGCCGGCTGATCTTCTGTTTGAAATAGAACCCGTTGATGAGCACCGCAAATGTGGGGTAGAGGAAGAGGATCAGCCGCTCCAGGCCTGCGGAAACATATTGAAGCCCCATGAAGTCGAACAAACTGCTGAGGTAATAGCCAAAAATGCCTAAGACCACTACCCAGGTCCATTGCGACCGGGATAGTGGTTCATTCTCTTTATTCCTTGCGGCCAGCACAGCGGCCACACTATAGAAGGGAAGGGAAAAGATCATTCTCAGCGTGAGCAATGTGAGCGCATCGATAGACGAATGCGCAAAGGCCACTTTGATGATGATGGCCTTGGTGGAAAATAACACGGCGCCCAGGAAAGTGATTACAAAGCCTGCCAGTGTGATCCGGTTATTTTTTATCAATTGCTCCATGTATAACCCTGAGGGTTACCTGCTGCAGAAGAAGTCCACCTGCTGGTTATTGTCCAGGATATGATCGAAGTCCGGCGTATGAAGGCCATTCTGGTCGATGGTCTGGATCTTGAACCCAGCTTCCCTGAGGAGATCGATATAGTCTTTGGGGTCCTGATCGATCTTTCTCATCATTCCGGGCGTGAATTCTGTAAGCAGGTAATCCGTTCTTTTTAAAGATTCTTTCGCTCCTAACATGGCCATATATTCGAAGCCTTCCACATCTATCTTGATCAGTTTGATGCGGCGTTGGTCCATACCTTCCTTCTCCAGCAGATTGTCTAACCGCACTGTAGTAACCTCAGTGGATCTGACGGATTTCTGTTGTTGGATCAATGAATGACGCCCCAGGTTATGGTCTTTGTACAGGTACAAAGTTTTTTTACCATTTTCATTACTCAGTGCAACGTTGAAGAGCTTGACGTTTGTCTTATTGTTGATCTCTTTGTTTTGACTGAGCAGGTTGAAATTGAAGGGGTCAGGCTCAAAGGAAAAAACGGTGGGCGCGGCACTGCTGCTCAAGGTCATCGAGTGCCATCCAATATTGGCACCGATATCCACAATGAAATCTTCATTGCGGATACCGATGGTGTTCAAAAGGTAGTTGGTGATATGGTCTTCGGAGTATACACCGTATTTGTAATAGATATCTTTTCCTACACCGTCTTTGATGAAGAAATTGAATTTCAGATCGTATTTCTCACAATTGGCAGTCAGGAACTGTTTGTTGGTGAATCCACGATAGAATAAGTGTTTAGCTCGGTTTAACCAGAGTCTGGATAGTAACAAGGTTGCCGGGGTTTTCTATGAAATTATATAGTACTACGTTTTTCTACTGCCCGGTAAGTTACACAGATACGTTGAAATCCCGTAATGCATCATTCAAACTTGTCTTCAGGTCTGTGCTGGGCTTACGTTGACCGATGATCAGGGCACAGCTTACGCCGTATTCACCGGCCGGGAATTTTTTGGTATAGTTACCTGGGATCACCACGCTGCGTGCAGGGATGCGGCCTTTATATTCCACTGGCTCGGCACCACTCACGTCGATGATCTTGGTACTTTGGGTGAGCACCACATTGGCGCCTAAAACAGCTTCCTTCTCCACACGAACACCTTCCACCACAATGCAGCGGCTGCCGATGAATGCGCCGTCCTCAATGATCACGGGCGATGCCTGCAGGGGCTCCAGTACGCCGCCAATGCCAACACCACCGCTCAGGTGTACGCCCTTGCCGATCTGTGCGCAGCTACCCACAGTGGCCCAGGTATCCACCATCGTTCCTTCATCCACATAGGCGCCGATGTTCACATAAGATGGCATCAGTACCACATTCTTCGCCAGATATGCGCCATAACGGGCCACAGCATGGGGAACAGCCCTCACGCCAAGGTCCTTGTAATTCTTTTTCAGGGTCATCTTATCATAGAACTCGAAAGGCTCCAGGTTCCATGTTTGCATGGTCTGCGTGGCAAAATACAGGAGGATGGCCTGTTTCACCCACTCATTCACTACCCAGCCATCACCTTCGGGGGAAGCCACACGAAGCCTGCCTTTATCAACCTCTTCTATCACCGCTCTCACGGCATCTGTATATTTATTCTCTTTTACCAGTTCCCGGTTGTTCCAGGCTTCCGCTATAAGTTGTTGGAGATCCATGGGTGATTTTTTTGCAAACTTAATCATTGAGCGCCAAATAAAACACATGGAAAAAAGCCTGTATGGATACCCTTCTTTTGATGCTAGTTGCCTATGGATTACATTTGCAGCATGGAATTCAACCACGATGTGGAAAAATCCCTGGAGGTGCTGGACCGGGGTGGACTGATCTTGTACCCTACAGACACAGTATGGGGTATTGGCTGCGATGCCACCAATGCGGATGCCGTTAAAAGAATTTATGAGCTGAAGAAAAGGGCCGCGGCCAAAAGTATGATCGTGCTCCTGGCGGATGAGCGGGATATCCTTCAATATGTGGCCGGTGTGGATCTGGCCATATTCGATTACCTGGATACGGTGCAGAAGCCTACCACCGTGATCTATGATGGCGCCATCGGACTGGCCGATAACCTCGTGAATGAGGATGGGTCCATCGCCATCAGGATCGTGAAAGAGGATTTTTGTCGCCATCTTATCAAGAGGCTCCGGAAACCCCTTGTAAGCACTTCTGCCAATCTCAGTGGTGAGCCCACTCCCCGCAATTTTGCTGAGATCCCCGCATATATCCGCCAGTCAGTGGATCATATCGTGGAATACCGGCAGCAGGATGATTCCATTGCAGCCCCCTCAGCCGTGGTCCGCTGGGAGAATGGGGAAGTGACCATTATCAGACCCTGATCCATCATTACTATCTATGTCTACCAAAAAGATACTTGTTATTCAAACTGCCTTTATCGGCGATGTGGTGCTGGCCACTTCTTTAATAGAAAACCTGCATGCGGCTTTTCCCGGTGC
>JAGIAP010000499.1 GCA_017744805.1 Chitinophagaceae bacterium
GGGTAACAGAAACGTTGTAATTATCTGACCCCGATACAATTCCCTCCCATTGGCCGGGCACTGGTTCTTCCATTTCAATGATACACCCATTATCATAATAGGCTTTACCTTTTTGAACCTGCTTCTTATCTATATGTTTTTCAAAATTCTCAATATTCATCCGGATATGTTTATTATTAGCCAGGGATAACAAATAATTACTTGAGGTCAAAATATAGCATAATTATTATTCCGGTGGTAAATTAATTGGCGGATATCCGCTTTCTCTTTGACTTTGATAAAGAAAGGGACTAACTCAGGCAATAGCAAGAACTGCACATCCATTGTTGATTTTACCTTCTATTTTTGTGCAGCAAATAAAAGTAAATGACAGAGGAAGTACTGGTATATATCAACAACCACCTGGATAGCAAGATCACGCTGGAATCCCTTGCTGAGGTCACTGGGTACTCGCCTTTTCATTTACACCGGAAATTGAGCGCTGATCTGGGAATGAGCCTGGGTAAGTATATCCAGCAGCAGCGTTTACATACCGCGGCCTACTTTCTGGCTCTCACCAGGATACCATTGGATGATATCAAATACCTGGTTGGATTTGCGGACAACAGTTCTTTTGGAAGGGCGTTTAAAAAGCAATACCAGGTATCACCTATGCAGTACAGGGTTTCCCAAAAACATCAACAGAATTTCCCGCCGCAAACATTCAGTTATGTTGCTTCCAAAGGGCCTCAAAGCAGGAACGTGGCGAAAATGGCAAGACTTTTTCCCTCGCATGGAGATTACTTTTCTAAAAAAGTATACGCAGTATGGAAAGATGTAGCCAACTTCATAGATTCCATCGGTAGAGCTCCCGCCGATTTCGAGTATTATTCGATCCTACATGAATGCCCGCATCTTAGCGGCAATAAACAATGCCGATATGATGCGGCCATTGTTCCAAAAGGTTTTGAGTTGCCATCTGAGCCGTTCCTGCAAGCAAAAATCATGGAAGGACATTATATACAATTCGATTTTTGCAGTAAAGTAAAAGAGTACGGAAGGGTCAGCGGGGAAATTAACAACTGGCTTTCCAGGCAATCAACAGTGCGGCATCGAAATGGCGTTTCCTATTTCAAATTCGACACTTTGCCCAATCCCAATAGTCCGGATAATCTTTTCATACACTGGTATCTTCCTATAGAATAACATAAATCAATAAAAAATGAAACTCAGGATTGTAGCTTCCCTAAGCTGTTTAGGGATAGCAGGACTTGTATTTGCCTTTGGTGACCTTTTAATAGACCAGGAAAATGTGATATTCAAAGCAGAGCTGGAGCCCTATAATTTTTCCAGCCTTACCACCACTTCAGAATATCTATGGTGGGCAGGTCGCGGCTTTGCAGGCGTATTCCTTGAAATGATCGGTACCGTTGGGTTGTATTTTTATCTTCAGCAATCAAAAATGGAAAAATGGGCTTTCGCTGGCCTGTTGCTTACGCTCACACATCAATTGACGGGCATTGGGGTGTTCGCGATTGTCTATTTCCTTTTTCCAGCGGTGGGCCATCTATATCAGAACGGTGTACCAGATGCGATAACATTTGCATCTATGAAAGGCTCGCTGGGTGTATTCTTTGCCATTTCTCTTATTACCACCATGGCCGGCTTATTCTGCATGGCGATTGCTATACATAAAAGCGGCAAACTCCCTAAACTATCTGGTTGGATGGCTTTGTTGGGTTTTGCATTGATTCCCGTTCCAGGTATTTTCGTTCAGTTTCTGGCGAATCTTATCTGGTCCCTGGCTTATTTCTGGATGGCAATGCATATCCAGAAAACAATGAAAAAAGTGGAATATGCAAAGGCTTAATATTTTCAATAAGGCCCATAAAGCGCTCAGGGGGTTATTCTGCACTACATTGATACAACTGCAACAAACAGATCCCACACGGTTAAATGAACTGGTACCCTGTATTTCCCAGATCCGTCTGTTGTTGGAACTACTGGAACAGCACGCTTTACTTGAAGACAATCATATACTTCCACTGTTGGAACCCAATGGCGCTTCCATCAGTACATTTTTCGCTAATCAACACGTACAGGATGAGATATTATCCACTAACCTGAAATGCACATTGAACAGCCTGGAAAAAGAAAATACCAAAGAGGAACAATTGCATCTTGGACAAAAGTTGATGCTACAGTTCATCGATTTTACAGTTTTCAATCTGGATCATATGAATATGGAAGAACAATTGATCAATCCTTTTTTGTGGTCGGCTTACCCTGATGCGGTGTTGGAAAATAAGATCACTGAAGCAATAAGGGCGTCCCCTCCCGTACATCATGAAATATTCTTAGACCTGATGATACAGCATCAGAACAAAAGTGAGGTCCAGGCCAAACCTACTTCTGATGAATAGCCTTTCTAATTATATACCCTAAATATTTGTATATTCCTAATAATAAACTATCTTGGTTGTTCCCAACCAATCATTCCTTCAGGAGAAAAAGCATCTTTCACAGGTTCTTACCTGAGTGGTAATCAATTCGCTCCAAAAATCCTGAAACTATTGTGATCAGAAAATGTTTTCTTCACCAAAACATACAGTATGTATCGTAAAATCCTAATGGTTGCTTTGTCCACATTGCTAATTTGTTTTTTCCTTCCTAACAACAGTTTTGCACAGAAAAGATCAAAAACGGTTCATGTAAAATCTTACTCAAAGAAAAATGGAACCAGGGTTCAATCTCATTACAGGTCACGCCCTTCAAAAAGAAGTAGTTCTTTTGTTATTCCATATAACAGGAAAGAATTCAGCATCGCTTGCTAAACGAATCGGCTCCTTCAACGGAGCCTTTTTTCTTCCAATAAGCTTTTATGCTTTCCAACAGTCGGAATTATTGAATCTAATACAAATAACAAACCCACGAAAATCGCGGGTTTGAGATATCCCAATTCCTGCATAATTGCTTTCTAATGTGTTCTGTGGAACCGCAAAGCCAATGACACTGGTATCATATCTTCCAGCAATTCATCTTTTACAAATCCAAATACACTACCCGACTTGTATATGATACCCCATTTCGTACGGTCTATAGTGAGCGAAGCTGTAGCAACAATATCTTCTCCATTCCTGACGATCGTGGCCGGAAAATGGATCTCTTGTGTAATGGCCCGCAAGGTCAGTTGTCCGGTAATATCATATGAAGAATCACCGGACACTTTAACGGCTTTGGTTAATTGAAACGTACCCTTGGGATACTTCTTCACATCAAAGAAGTCAGGGTCTTTCAGGTGTGATACAAGTCCATTATCGCTACTGGTGTCCTTTTTATCGGTAAGGGTAATTGTATTCATATCCAGTTCAAAGTAACCTCCGGCAATGGCGCCTTTGGCATCCAGTGCCAGGTTGCCGTTCAGGGGTTTGATATAGCCCTGATGTCCATTAGCGCCCATGAGATGCGTACCTTTCCAATTGATAAAACTTTCCGGGATAAGAAGGGAATACCCCACTACGTTCCCCTCAGGGGTAACCGGCAAAGCAATAGCAGTGGCAGGATCAGCATTTGCCGCCCCGGAACCACCCCGGCAGGCGGTGACAAGGGACAGGCATAAGGG
>JAGIAP010000049.1 GCA_017744805.1 Chitinophagaceae bacterium
ATGCTGTATCCAGCGCGGGATTGGCGGCTTTGCCTTCCATGTCCATATAATTCTTCAGAACAGAATATTTGAGGGAAGCGAGCCAGAGCTTTTCTTTTTCTGCTTTGCTGGCAGGGTAAGCACTCTTGCTGCGGTCAGGCAGGAACTGCTCACCAGCCGTGAAGCGCAGCGGACTTTTCAGGATATTCTCGGAAAAGATCCTGCATTCTTTCAAACGGGTCTGGAAGAGGGCGAAAGCAGCATCGAAGAAATCCGTTCTGGCATTTTTGATATCGTCATCCACCAACGTTTTGAAAGGGCTCAAACGGTCGATATCCTCTTGCAGGAAAATATTCCTGGAGGGATCAAGGCTGCGCATGAAACTTTCCCATATTTCCAGGGAATATTTATCATCGAAGGCTTTGGGAGCGAAATGTGATCTCGTCAGTTTGTTACCGACCGCCTGTACAATGGCCCGGCGAAGACTGTCTTCACTGATCGGCTGCTTTACAGTCTGCGCCCTGAGTGTGCCTGCAGAACAGGTAAGGAATAATGAAACTGGCAATGCCAGTCCTCTGAGTGATATAACCATACGGCCTGGCCGGGCTTTTTTCGTCCCCGGTTCTTTTCAAACACAGGAAAGGCCGTAGAGGGTGAATCGAAATGAAGGAATTTTATTTTCCTGATTTGATCGTGGACCACCAGCGGGCGAAATCGGTTAGATCTTCTTTCTCTTTTTCCATCAGGTCTATCTGATCGTTGATCATCACCATCTCGGAATTGCGGACAGTATCGGGCTCGGGGAACTGGGATTTGTACCTTTTGGCAGCCCTCACCATGCCTTCCAGCACATCCACTTTTTCGCCATTGTCCTTATGGAATGCTTCCACCCGGAACACGCTGGGCTTGAGAACGGTTAGCTGCAGGATGCGGGTATTCACCACAAAGGGAATGTCTTGCTGCCCGATCATGAAAACCATATCGCCATCGGCCTCCGCCTGTTTTTTGAGGATCTGCACCTTAGAGCTACTGTCCTTCAACAGGAAAATGCGGCTATCCCGGGTTGCCGGGATGATATCGTAGGATTTATAGAGATAGGGAAATGAATCGATGGGAGGAGAATACACAGGCATTTCTGGCTGTGTCGCTTTTTGTGCGGCTTCTTCCCGGGCAATTTTCTCTTTGATCCGGTTATTGATACGAACAAACATCAGTGCCAATGCAATAACGCCAATAATAATTGCCAGAACAGAGCCTTTCCATTTCATGCAGAATAGTTATGGTGTGCGCTAAATTAAGGCACTTGCTGAACAAAGCCCAAATAAAAAAGATCACCCATTTGCAGAGATCTCCCCCCAACTGTTCTTCTCATTGGGCTGCAACAGGTCCCACTGGTTGCCATAAAGATCCTCAAACACGGCTACCCTTCCATAGGGCTCCTCTTTTATAGGCCTTACAAAACGGACGCCGCGTTGCTGGTACAGGGCATAGTCCCTGTCCAGGTCATCCGTGAACAGGAAAAGGAAAACCCTGCCTCCCGTTTGATTACCGATACTGGCTGCCTGCTTTTCATTGGCTGCCTTTGCCAGTAAGAGACAGCACTCATTGGCAACCGCTCACACTATTAACATTCCTGTAAAAATAATTCATTGAAACATTTCGATATTTCTATACTTTTGTATCGTCTTTCATTCAAAGACGCTATCCACATTTACAAACGATGCTATATGAACTGCTCCGCAGGGGGAGTATGGCATTGTATTCACTTAATCAAAGCAAACTTAAATACGGAATTATGAACAGGTCGATTTACGTAATGGCGCTGGGTGCGTTTGGGATCATTACCACTGAGTTTGGGGTGATCGGTATTTTGCCGGCGCTGGCAAAAGAATTCAGCATATCCATCGATACGGCAGGTTGGTTATTGAGCGCATTTGCATTGACGGTAGCCCTCACAGGGCCGTTCACCACGGCTCTAACGGCAAGGATAAACCGTAAAACGATACTGGCGATGGTGTTGGCGGTATTTGTAGTGTCGAATATCTTATCAGCTTTCTCTCCCAGCTTTGCCTTCATGATGTTCGCCAGGATACTCCCTGCATTCCTGCACCCGGTGTTCTGGGCAGTGGCAGCCTCGGTGGCAGCGCGTGAAGCAGGGCCAAAAGACGCGCCCAAAGCAGTGGCCACCGTGATGGCAGGATTGAGCATCGCAACGGTACTGGGCGTTCCGCTGACCACTTATATGGCGGATCTCTTCAACTGGAAAGCCTCTTTTTACCTGGCAGCCTTTATCAACCTGATCGCATTTGCAGGGATGCTATTGCTGGTACCCAGCATGCCGGTATCCAGGGAGAGAACAGGAAAAAGCCAATCTGCTATTTTGCGCAGTCCATTCCTTTGGGTGAAGCTGAGCACTACGCTGGTGATGCTGGCCGGTATGTTTGCCACCTATAGTTACCTGGCGGAATTCCTCAGCAAGATCACACAAATGAGCGGTGCGGAGATCAGCATCATGCTGCTGGTATTTGGTGTTACAGGCATCGCGGGCAACTGGGCCATGGGCATCTGGCTCAGTAAGAATGTGATGTTGACCACGCGGATCTTCCTGCTCTCACTGGTGTTGACGCATATCCTGGCATTCCAGTTCGGGGGGTATTTTGTTCCCATGGTGCTGATACTGTCCATCTGGGGCTTCATCCATACGGGTGGTTTCCTGGCAGCCAATATCCACCTGACGGCCTATGTACCACAACAATCGCTGGAGCTGGTGAATAGCTTGTTGCCCTCTTTCTACAATGCAGGTATCACGGTAGGATCACTCATGGGTGGTTATGTGATCGCGCATTATGGCACCAGGCAAGTGATCTGGATGGCCATCCCACTCCTGCTGCTGGCCTATGGCATGAGTTTTTATACCCAGAAAAGAACGGCCCTCGTGGCCGATACTGATGCCGGGTATGACCAGGAGCCCACCAGGGAACCAGAACCAGAGCCGGCTTTCAGTGAGTAACCGTACATTTGAATATGCATTTTGATATACAGACCATCCGGGAGTTCCTGGAAACGAAATATAATTATGTACATGATGTGGAGCCTGTGGCCGACGGATGGTGGTCGCAGGCACTCACATTTTATTCCGGTGAGGAGAAACTGGTATTGCGGATCAATCAGCACCCGGTGGACTTTCAGAAAGACGTATTCGCTTACCATCAATTCAATGGCCCGGCCCTCCGGATCCCCGAAATAAAGTCTGCCGGCAATTTCAATCCCGATTATTTCTACTGCGTATCGGAGTTCATCGATGGTATTCCTTCAGACAGGATTCTCTTGTCCGAAAACCTGGATAGCCATCTATCCCTGGCCAATATTATACTGGATCAATTGGACCAGATCCATGCATTGGATACCAGTTCCTTCCAGGGCTGGGGCTATACAGGCGCCAGGGGCAATGGGCTCTTCAATACCTGGCCGGAATTCCTGCTATCCATCCACAACTCAAAATATGCAGCGAGCTGGCAGGAACTGGCAGCAAGCACCTGGCTGAATGGGGCTTTGTTTGAGCAACTCCTGCAAAAAATGGAAATATTCTTTCCGCAACTGCCGATGGATAAACATGTATTGCACGGAGATTATGGGTTCGATAATTTATTGCTGGGGCCGGATCAAAAAGTAGTAGCAGTTATCGACTGGGCAGAGATGATGCTGGGAGACCCGCTCTACGACCTGGTACATATGTGCGAGCCCTGGGTGCAAAGGAATGGTTTGAACTATATCGATCTATGGAAAAAGAGAAAAGAAGAAAAAGGGGAAACGATAAAGAATTTCGATGCCAGGCTGCAATGTTACAATATTCAGTATACATTATTCCATATGCATATCCATACGGTGAGAAAGGAAGAAGAGGAATACAGGGAGGTGGAAAGATGGGCGATGGATAATCTCTTGCAGTGACAGATCATTCATGTTCTACCAGGATACAGGCGGCCAATAATTTTTCAACTTCCATCGGCACCTTCTTTCCTTTGCAAGTGCCGGGATCCCATTTCGGCATGAGCCCGATCAACCTATATGCTTCTTTTTCCATCGGCCCGAAACTGGAAGTATCTTTTTTATCGTTGAGAGAAATACATTTCAACATTCCATCATCATCTACAACAAACTTCATATTCACCCTTGGGATGGATGTAGATCCGTCCTCCATCACCTCCTCAGGTACCCTGAGATGTTTGCCCAGAAAGCGGGTATATGCAGAAGGCCCACCAGGGAAATCGGGCTCTGTATCCCCCGATCTGTAGACCGTTTTATGTAACGCTCTGCTGAAATAAGAAGGACAATCCTTTTGAATGGCTTCATGCCGGATAGCAGGCTGGGAACCAGCCAGGGCCAATACAAGGGGAAATAGTATGCAGGCTCTCCACATATGGTCGTTCTTTCTTACCCGGTAATTTACTACAAAAAACTATCTATTTCCTGCTTCATTATCTATCTTCCCTGTTAATTTTAGCTATTGAAAAATTGGCCGATGAAATTACCAGACTCCCTTACTCAAATCGCCCATTCCAGGTTCTCCCCAAAAGAATTCGACACTGTACATCTTACAGCCTGGGTGGAAGTATTCAAAAAGATCGAATCTATATTCATCAAGAAATACAATTCCAATACGAAGTTCAACTGGTGGTGGGAGAACCTGAAGGATGATACCCTCTCCGTTCAGTTCCCGGAAAATGATGGCTACCAGTATCTCCATCAGCTCATCAACCCAAATGAAAAAATATTCTTTGTAGTTTGCGACCAGGCCAATAACCCCACCAAACAATGGATCTATGAAGGCACTATTGCGCCTATTCAGTTTGTCCTGGACAATATCAGCAGGATTGAATACTACCTGGTGTCTAAAAAATATGAATGGATGCTGGCGGAGAACCATCATCATTACCTGATCGCTGCCGGCAATATGAAGAATAGTCTCCGGCAATTTGCCATGAGCAGGAATTTAAGTTATGACCAGCATTGACAGGCACTGCCCTCGGCAGTTTTGGGGAGAGCTTCTGGCTCCTTACCAATCACAACGCCCATGAAAAACCGGTGATCATACTACCGGAAATATTGCAAGGCTAATTCAACTCAAAATACCATTCCAGGAATTCGTTGAATGATTTCCATTGGGGCTTCATATCCCCTACCAGGAACTGATTCAGTTCTTTGCCGAGTGAGAGCGCTGCCACTTCGCCGGTTTCACGGTTATAGAAGAAACCCGATTCCCCTTCAAAACTATCCAGGGGAAGATATTCATCCGGAAGATGCAATAACTCATGCGTACGCTTGATATCCAGCTTGTATTGGGAGTTGATGGAGAACCAGCCGATCTGGTAGATCTCGCGGTGCCTGCTGTAGAAAGCTGGGCCATCTTCTGCATGACTGTAGAAACTGGCAAATGCCGACCCTTGGGGAATGCCCAGATCGCGCATTACATCCGCGTAGGAGCTCGATACTTCATCAAACCACCAGCCTTTGGCCCTGCAATAGTCTATTATTTTTTTCGATAACATTTTCTTTCTATGTGGTTTTGTAAAGATACCAACCATTTCCGATCTCCCTCAACATGATCACGCGGTGAGGGGGCATTTCAGGAAGGTCTTTTTTATCTTTTACATACAGGTATCCCCTAAAGTCATTAAAACTCCCACAACTGGTTGAACCCTTATGAGAAAGATAAAATAAAGCTGGATCGGATCGATGGCGGCAACGTGGAAACGGAAAGCGAAAAGTCTATTTCGCATATAGAAAAACGTTACAAACCAATCCGATCCTTTTTTCAGTCGTATTTCCCCTGATAACTATTTTTTTCAGGAGTACTAACCGCAATTTCAGTAGTAAGATTTCGAATATTCTGGTAAGATCATTCACTATCGTGGTTATATACAACTGCAATGAGGACCAAAATAAAAAAATAGACCCCGGGGTCTGCATTGAAAACCAAGCTTCTCTGAAACCATCACCAGCAAAGGGTTTCAGGAGATATACTACTGAGTTGACTTAAGGCAAGAAATCAAATAACATATACGAAGAGATGCATTTTACCGTTTACAAGTAAATTTTAACAGGATATGTAAGGGCTTAC
Source organism: Chitinophagaceae bacterium (assembly GCA_017744805.1). Taxonomy (GTDB): domain Bacteria; phylum Bacteroidota; class Bacteroidia; order Chitinophagales; family Chitinophagaceae; genus Pseudobacter. The sequence continues at coordinate 6,101 of JAGIAP010000049.1, forward strand.
ATATTGCATATATCGGAGATTGTATTAATTTTGCATCATCATAATCGAAATCTCCTGGAAGACCTCCTTACCTATCATAACTTATACCTTGTTTTCTTCGTGTTCTCTATGTAATTCCATGTAAAGCATTTATCAAGACCAGTACCTGGTTACACTATTTTCCTTACCTGTTTGTTTAGTTCAATCCGTTGAAAGCCGCCGTTAATCGACACTATCCTGGGAATCACTATTCCTAAAACAAAATTTCATGCGTAGTACCCTTTGGATCTTGATCCTGTGCATAGTCATGGGCAACAAGGTCATGTCACAATGTGCCCCTTCATCTTTCCCTGCATTGACATGCACGGGAACCCCGCTTTCCACAAACACGACCATCAATTCAGGTGATTATTATGTAGGTCCCGGCGGTGGGAATTTCGCGAATATTTCCCTCAATGGCGGAAGACTGATCATTTGTGGAAATGCAACACTGAACAATTTCAATTTCAACAACGGAACGCTCATCATCAATACCGGTGCCGTAGTGAAGGTCAATTCACAAGTGAATATGGGCGGTAGTATGAAGCTCTATAACTATGGGGATCTCACCTTCGGCACACATGCTTATCTCGGTGGTATGATCTACAACCACTCCGGCGCCGTGATCACGGTAAAAGGTTCCACCGCTCACCTGAATGGTGGCAGCTTCTATAATAATGGCGCCATGAACTTCGAGAATGTGACCGTGAACAGCGGCACCATGTGTATGGGCTCAGGCGCACAGTTGAATGCAAAGACCGTTTTCAACAACCAGCCCAATTTCATCACTGTTTCTTCAGGCGCAGCCTGTATGAGCTTTGAAACTTCACTCGGCGGCAATAACAAGATCACCAGCAACTCTAACCTGCGTATCTGCCAGAAGACCGGTGCATCCAATCCTTCTTCCAGCATTACAGGATCCGCTACCGTCAATGCCAATTGTGTAGGCTGCAGCTCTTCACTGCCACTTACGCTCACTTCGTTTGCAGGAAGCCGTAAGGGGGATCAGGCTGAGCTCAACTGGACCACCAGTTATGAAGAGCAGGTAAAAGCTTTTTACATCGAGCAAAGCACTAACGGACGTGATTATACGTCTGTGAAAGAGATCCCTGCCAATAACCGTCCTTCCGCATACCGTACCCTGGTAGCGCTTCCCAAAGACTCATATTTCAGGTTGAGGATGGTGGATATCGACGGAACCACCACTTATTCAGGCATCATCACTGTACAACAATTGACCACCAATTTCGAGCTGACCGTAACCTCCAATCCTGTCCGTAGCGCCAATGCATCGGTGTTGATCTCCACGCAACAATCACAACAGGGAACCCTGATGCTGGTGGATAATAGCGGTCGAATGATCCGTCGCACACTTGTAAGCGCCCAGAAGGGAGATAACAGGATCGCGGTCGACCTCACTGGTGTTACCAATGGACAATACTTCCTGTACTTCCAGGGAAATCAGGATCGCTCCAAAACAGTTCCTTTAATTAAAATGTAACGCAGACGATAGAATTTTACTCTACTAAAAACGGGGCGGGCTCATAAAAGGGCCGCCCCGTTTTCATTTTATCCTTTGTGGGAATATCCCCGATCACACCTCAACCGTTAACCTATCAACAGAAAAGGGCGCTCCGGCACATTACCGGTAACGCCCTTCATAACATGCTGTCTGCACCACATAACAGCGACCAACAAACGGGAAGGTCTCAACCTTCTATACCACGCCTGACAAAGGAGCCAGGTTCTTCAGCTCATCCTCCCTGAAGAGCACCGACAGGATGTAAAACCTCACACCCAAGGGTATCTCCAAAGAAAAACTACTGCCCCTTCCCGGAGTAACATCCAAAATCAACTGAGTATGTTTCCAATATTCGAACTGGTCTGCGCTCATAAAGAAATTGCATCCATGCACCTGCCCCAGGCAGACATCACTGCTACCAGTTTTGAATTCGCCTTCCGTAAAGCACATTGGTTGACTTCCATCGCAACAACCACCACTCTGATGGAACATCAATGGACCATATTGCTCCCTCAAACTTTCGATCAGTGAAACGGCCCTGTCTGTAGCGATCACTCTTGGAACTGGCATATGATAGGTTTTAGAAGAATCCCAGTTTCTGTTTGCTGTAAGAAACCAGCATATTCTTGGTTTGGCGGTAATGATTGAGCATCATCTTATGTGTTTCCCTCCCGAAGCCGGATTTCTTATACCCACCAAAAGGAGCATGTGCAGGATAAGCATGATAACAGTTCACCCAAACCCGGCCCGCCTGAATGGCGCGAGGCACCTGGAATAATTCATGCGCATCCCTCGTCCATACCCCCGCTCCCAGGCCATACAAGGTATCGTTCGCAATAGCGATGGCTTCCTCTGTTGTTTTGAAAGTGGTAACGGAGGTAACAGGACCGAATATCTCTTCCTGGAATATCCGCATCCTGTTATGCCCCTTGAAAATGGTCGGTTGAATATAGTATCCATGCTCCAGGCCGCTGTTCTGGTGAAACGCTTCGCCCCCGCACAATACTTCTGCTCCTTCCTGTTTGCCGATATCGATATAGCTGAGGATCTTGTTGTATTGATCCTCGCTGGCCTGCGCGCCCATCATCACTGTGCCATCCAGCGGATTGCCCAGCTTGATGGCCTTTGTTCGCTGCACTACCCTCTCCATGAATTTTTCGTAAATGCTTTCCTGTACCAGGATGCGCGAAGGACAGGTACACACTTCACCCTGGTTCAGGGCAAACATGACGGCGCCTTCAACAGCTTTATCGAAGAACTCATCGTCCTCATCGGCAACAGATCCAAAAAACAGATTGGGGCTTTTACCCCCCAGTTCCATCGTCACAGGTATCAGGTTCTCGGAAGCATATTGCATGATCAGTCTGCCGGTGGTGGTCTCACCTGTGAATGCCACCTTATTGATGCGTGGTGAGGAAGCCAGCGGCTTGCCTGCTTCAATACCGAAGCCGGTAACGATATTCAACACGCCGGCAGGCAACAGGTGACCCACCAGCTCCATTAGTACCATGATACTGGTGGGCGTTTGTTCTGCAGGCTTCACCACCACGGTACAGCCTGCAGCCAGCGCCGGCGCTATTTTCCAGGCCGCCATCAACAACGGGAAATTCCAGGGGATGATCTGCCCTACCACCCCGATTGGCTCATGCAAATTGATACTTACAGTAGTATCGTCCAGTTCACTGATAGAGCCTTCTTCACTTCTTATCACTCCCGCGAAATACCGGAAATGGTCGATCACCAGCGGAAGGTCGGCAGCCCTTGTTTCCCTGATGGCCTTCCCATTGTCGATGGTCTCTACTATAGCCAGGAATTCCAGGTTATCCTCGATCACCTGGGCAATTTTCAATAACAGGTTACTCCTGTAACCGGCCGACGTTTTGCTCCATGTCTTGAATGCGTCTGCAGCGGCGTCTATTGCCAGCTCTATATCTTTTGCATTTCCCCTCGCGGCCCTGGTGAACACCTTGCCATCGATGGGAGAAATATTGTCGAAATAATCCCCGCCGGAAGGAGCCACCCAGGCGCCTCCGATGAAATGATCATATTTATCCCTGAACTGCGGGCGGGAAGCCATATTGGACTTTGGAACAGATACTGTTGAGGTACTCATATAGCAAGATTTATCGTTTTAATGCTACCCTGAATTTCATATTTTCTCCAGGTGTAGTGCCCCCACTATCGTCCCTTTTAATAGCACAATCGTACTTTTCTTTTGGGTGAATGAAAAAGGATTCTGTAAATTGATATAGAAATTAATCCTAATGCCTTTCAAACACCAACTTCGCAAGGTCGACCTTACCCATCCCAAATATTTACAGTCGTTGATCGAGAACCGCCGGGTTTTCAATCTCAACAATTGCGAATTCAATATTTTCGAGACCTACCAATGCTCCTATCATATCCCGCTTACATTCAACGACCTTGTGATCACCAGTATGGTGAGGGGTAAGAAAGTGATGCATCTCTTCAACGAGCCGGCATTTGAATACCTGCCTGGCGAGACCGTTATCGTTCCTGCCAACGAGGCCATGGTGATCGATTTCCCGGAAGCAGGGTTCAACAATCCCACCCAATGCGTGGCCCTGGCCATCGATGCCGGATACGTGAAGGATACCCTGAATTACATGAACAACTATTATAATTTCGATAATGGCAGCAGGGAATGGAAACTGCAGTTCAACGAGTATCATTTTGCCAACAATAATGAAGTGAGCTCCCTGATCAATAAGTTGATCAAAGTCTGTAGCAGCAGCGATCTGGCCAAGGATATCTTTGCCGACCTGACCTTGAAGGAATTACTCATCCGCCTGGTGCAAAGCCAGTACCTGCAGCAGGTGACCGCTGAAAGCAGCAAGGATAACAATCATGGTAAAACGCATTTCATCTTGCATTATATCCATGAGCACCTGACGGAGAAGATTGCGGTGGATGCCTTGAGCAGGAAGGTCTATCTGAGCAGGAATGTTTTCTTCAAATGGTTCAAGGAACAGTTCGGCATCACACCGTTGGATTATATCAATAATGAAAGGATCAAACTGGCCAAACAATTACTGGCCGACCAACGCAATAGTATAAGCGCCGTTAGCCTGCAATGCGGCTTCAGCGATGCGAATTACTTCATCAGGCTGTTCAGGAAGAATGAAGGCATTACGCCCAAAGCTTACAGGGATTGTATCTGCCCGGTCACCGGCTAAACGATCCGGTTCCTGGAATATCTATTTGAGCAATTGTGGTTTTTCCCTGTACACTTTCCAAACGAATTCGCCGAAGATGGTATTGGCCCATGCAAACCATTTGCGCGTGAATTTTGCAGGATCATCTTTATGGAAGGATTCATGCATGAAACCTGTATCGCCATGTGTATGTTGTAATTTATCCAGGCACCATTTTATTTCTGCATCATTGGTGCTCGTCAATCCCTTCATCACGATACTCATCGGCCAAACCATATCCATACCGATATGCGGCCCACCGATGCCTTCCGCCATCTTTCCTTTGAAGAAGAAAGGATTGTTTTCCGACCAAACTAAACGACGCGTATTCTGGTACACAGGATCATTCAACTGAACCGCACCGAGGTAAGGAAGCGAAAGCAAGGAGGGCACATTGGCGTCGTCCATCATATTGTAACTATCGAAACCATTCACTTCATATGCATACACTTTTCCATATCGTGGATGTGTAAAGATGGAATATTGTTTGAGCGCTGCCGCCAGTTCTATGGCCAGTTCCTTTGCGGGCGCCACCAGGGACTGCATGGCCGGGACGGCCGCTCCCATTTCCTGTAATTGTTTCAGGCTCTCCAGGGCAAAGAAATTGGAAGGGATGAGATAAGGGAAAACAGTGGCGTCGTCGCTGGGACGGAACATGGAACAGATCAATCCGTTTGGTTTGGCCGGATAGCCATAACCCGCCATGGGCACGCCATCGGTGGCCCAGGCAGTTTTACGCTGAAAGGTATAGGGCCCGTTGCCATTCTTGCGTTGCTGTTCCCGGAAAGTACGGATCACGAGCTGCATGGCCGCCGTGAAACGCTCTGTGAATGGACTGACATCCCGGGTTTCTCTCCAATATCCATGCGCGAGACGGATGGGATAGCAAAGGCTGTCGACCTCCCATTTCCTTTCATGGATGCCGGGCTTCATGTCCGTGATATCTGTTTCCTTCCATTCGCTCTGTTTGTTCTCATCTTTGTAGAATGCATTGGCGTAAGGATCTTTGAGAATGCATTTCACCTGTCGGTTGATCACGCCTTTCAGCAGTTGTTGAAGTTCCTTGTCTTCATGGCAAAGCGGGATATACGGCCACACCTGGGCGGAGCTATCGCGTAACCACATGGCATCGATATCCCCAGTGATCACATAAGTATCGGGCTCATTATCGATGATCTCGAAATCCACCGTTGTATCAAGCGTATTGGGAAAGCAGTTACCAAAAAGCCAGGCCAGTTCTTTATTACCCGCATTCTTTTGAATATCGGCAATGATCCTTTCCACTGCTTTGCTTTTGAATTTCCGTTGGCTTTCAGGGATCCGGACAAGGGGGAAATCCTGAGTATGGGAATTACCGATCCCCTTTGCTGAAAAGGCCAACCCTGCTGCTGCGAGGGTGGATTGCTGAATGAAATGCCTTCTTTTCATAAGTCGTCAATTTTCTCATGTATCCGGGATCCCGGAGGATTCCCGGACCATAAAAATAATCATGGGAAGCATTCAGCGCGCATCCGTTTTCTTTTTTCCTGTGATCTTCTTTCTATGCTGCCTGCCCCAGTTGATCATTTCCTGGATGGCCGTTGCTCCTTCATCACCGGCGCCGGGTTCGTGATCGATGGAGGTTTAACAATCTAGTCAATAGCCTTCGTCAATTCCAGTTATCGATCTTGATATCGATGGGATCTGGATTACCTTTTCCTGTTTCAATCATTTTTTTCAGGCTCACCAGGAATACGGCCCATTTGGTGCTGCAATGATGCATGAATTCCACAGGCTCTTTCCAGTTCAAGTGTTTGAACAGGACTATCACATACTCCCCATCTTGCTTCAGATCGAACTGAATGGTGGTAGGCATCCATTCCTCAGGCCCCTCGGCCAGTTCCCATTCCACCTGGTGGGGGGCCATCAGTTTTTTCACCCGCATATCGAACCCACCGGCGCCAAACCGGAATTCAATGATATTGCCCACCTTATCCCCTTCGCCTTTTGTGTTGGTTGTCCACCAACCGGCCAATCCATCCCTGGTGGTCAATGCGCGATAAACGGCTTCAATGGAGGATGTCTTGATCCCTACCCGATGCAAAATATCTGGCATAAAAGATTGTTTTCATAAAATTACTGTTTAATGCAGTGCTTCAGGAAGTGTAAAATGGACAAAACCGGTGGCTGATTTGGGCAGGATGTGTGGAGTGGATACATTTGAGCCATGATGGATCAAAGGATCGTACACAAAGTATTATTGAAGCAATATGCTGAGGATATCTTCCTGCAACGAATAGCGATTGCGCAACAGGCCATGGACGAGGCCCAGGCAGCCGCTAACCAGGAAGGCAAGAGCTCGGCAGGCGATAAATATGAAACCGCCAGGGCCATGAGCCACCTGGAAAAAGATATGCATGCCAGGCAACTCCTGGCCCATCAGCAAGACCTCAATACACTTCACGCCATCAATGTACAGAACATCTGTCAAGCCCCTGTTGCCGGCGCATTTGTACGCTCTTCTTCTGCCCATTTCTTTATTGGCGCAGGCCTGGGCAAGCAGGTGATAGATGGGAAAACGATCATTTTCTTATCCCCGGCCTCTCCATTGGCACAAAAGCTAATGACAAAGAGGCCGGGAGATGAATTTGAATTCAAGGGGAATAACCGGATAATAGAAATCTACTGATCCTGTTTTCCTGTTAGTCGTTATCTTTTTTAGGACTGATTTTCAGGAATGCTGCACGCGTAGGTGTGGGTGCGCTCACTCCTTTCAGACCCAGCCATAGGATCTCATTGAAGACGAGATCAGGCACTGCATCTTCTTTGGACCAATCGAATTTATTGCTCAGCTCTGCCAGTTTTCCACGCTCGGGATTTCTCATATTGAGATCTACATTGGCAGGCAGATGGTCAAAGCCGGTGAAATCAGCATTACTGGTAAAGGCTCTCCACATGGGCGTTGCAGCGGCATCGAATTGGGTCATCGGTTTCATACCGAGGATCAGCTCTATGGTCCTCAGCATTCCGGATGTGGAATACATGGTATGATCCACATATTTCCTTTTCACGAATGGGCTGATCAGGTAAGCCGTACTCCGGTGGGCATCCACATGATCCGGCCCATTCTGCGCATCATCTTCCAGGATGAAAACGGCGGCTTCTTTCCAGATAGGGCTTTTGCTCAGGTAATCGATGAACATGCCCACTGCCAGATCATTATCGGCCACATGCGCATAGGGCGTTTTCTTGCCAGCCCTCATTCCTTCGGTATGATCATTACCAAAACGCAGTGTGGTCAACTGAGGGACTTTCCCATTTTTCAGGAGCTCATCAAAATCAGCTTTCCACTGGCCGAAACGCGTTGTGTCCGGGATATTCAGATCATATCCTGTATAGTTTGGGGCTACATGTCCTTCCAATGATCTCACCTTGGCCTTGCCTTTGTCAACAAATTCGCCATAGGACCGGTAGGTTACATTATGTCTTTTTGCATTGTCCCAGATAAAGCCATCCCTGTTATTTGCGATCTCTCTTTCGCCTTCACCACCATAGGATCCGCCCCTGCCACCATAACTGGAAGGCCAGGTCTTTTCAAGGTAATCATTGGCATAAGCGCCCATACTCCAGTTATGTCCATCCGCACTCACTTCCGCATCCACATAAAAATTATCCAGCAACACAAACTCATTGACGATCTTGTGTTGATTGGGTGTGATCTTTTCTCCAAAAAGGCAAAGGTTGGGATCGCCGTTGCCCTGCGCAATATCTCCCAATACCTGGTCATAGGTGCGGTTCTCCTTGATCACATAAAATACATATTTTATGGGCGAAGGCTCTCCCACCTTCATGGGGATTGGGTTTCCGGCTTCACCTTCCGCATTCAGCTCTTTATCTTTCGAGTAAGGCGTGTTTTGATACACTGCTTGTGAATAGGCAGCAAGGGTTTCGTCGTCGGGCCGGTCGATAATGCTCAATGATCCTTTGAAGAGGCCGGCAATATATTGAACTTCTTTAGGCTTGTTCTGGTCGCCCGAATGGCGGTCTACTTTCTCTTTTACATCAGTAGGATTGGGCCCATGAGGGTTGGCCATGGAAGTAAGGCCTTTACCGTTGGTGACGAGTATCGTTTTGTTCACCACTTTTACATTGGTAGGATACCATCCTACGGGGATGAAACCTTTGGAGAAGGATTTACCTGGTTCAGTGATATCGAAAACGGCCAGGCAGTTATTATCTGCATTGGCGATATACAATATTTTTCCATCTTCTGAAAGCGCTACCCCATTGCTGGTAGAGCCACTGGGCGCGTTCGGGTACAGGGCGGCATTCAGGGTTTCCACCACTTTTGCTTCCTCTGTATCGATAATGGAAACGGCATTATCATCCGCATTGGCAACAAAAAGCCATTTTCCATTTTTACTGAATGTAATTTCGTTGGGATGACTTCCTACCGGGATCTCTTTTTCCACTTTCTGAGTTTCGGTATTCCATACGAGGATCTTTCTTCCTCCCCAAACACTGATATATAATTTTCTGAGGTCGGGCGACAATTTGCAGGTATATCCTTCTGCGCCCAGGTCGGCTTTCAGCTTCACCTTGTTTTGCTGCAGGTCTATCACATACAATTGCTTGTCTTCCCGGGTAACCACGTATAATTCCTTACGATCTTTATCATCGATATCGATGCCCGCGATGCCTATCTTGTTGGGCCAGGGCTTACCCAGAACAATAGAGTCTTTCAACGATAATCTTCCTTTTTTGACGGCGTATACCCTGATCATATTATCATGCCCGCCGGATACGAACAAGCGGTCGTCTTTGGAAGAAAATGCCAGTCCATACCAGGATTTCGGGATAACAATACTGTCTGTTTTTCTTTGTTGGGCGATATCGATCAGTTCGATGGTCTGTGTGCTTTGTCCGTTATTGGTTACGGCTGCCAGTTTCTTATTATGGCTGATGACGAGGTTCAGAGGCAGGTCGCCTAACTGGATTTGGGTTCCGGCAGGTGTAAGGGACCAGCCATTGGGCAGTCCTGTTTTACGCAATTCCAGTTCCTGGGTTACGGTTTGCTGGGCTAAGAGTGAAGAAGGCAATGTACATAAACAGAGGCCAACCAATAGGGCTTGAAGATTTTTCATGGCGCATAATTATGAAACCTGTGGGGTAAATAGTAGTTATTGGTTAAAATTAAAAAAAAGATAATGATGGAACAATGGGCTACAAAAGCATTTTGCAGTTTCAAATATTCGGGATGTTTGTCCAAAGCAAATGTAGAAAACAGGAAAAGAACAAAATGAGAGCTTACGAAGTTATGAGAGGAACAACTAACGGTAGCAGACGGACAAACCGGGATCATGGACCTTGGAGCGTTGTCGATACCTGTTGGCCGAACATAAAAAAGCCTCCAAATGAATTTGAAGGCTTGTGAATTTGTTTGTGATCCCGCTGGGACTCGAACCCAGGACCCATACATTAAAAGTGTATTGCTCTACCAACTGAGCTACGGAATCTTACCAACGACTTGCATCAGAAATGTAAATCAGGCTGCAAATGTAAGGTGCAAAACAAAACAACACAAATGTTTAGCAAACTTTTTTCCATCAACCGGAAATGTTTTGGATTTTGTAGTTACCATCAACTGCATTAGTTTACAGCAATGCCAGTATCAACTTTCAAAGCAACCATCCAAATAATCGGTATCAATCCATTTGTATTCGTTCCTGGCAAAGTGCTCGATGCCATTTTTGAGCAGGCAGGAAAAGATCGCAGTCCCATACAGGTGAAAGGCTCTATCAACGGGGATCCTTTCAAACAGAATTTAGTGCGGTACCAGCAAGAATGGCGCCTCTATATCAACACCACCATGTTGAAAAGATCGCCACAAAGGATCGGGGAAAGAATAGAGATCTGTATCGAATTCGACCCGGATGCCCGCATCATTGAAGCTCCTGCCGCCTTCCTGCAAGCGTTGAACGCAAATAAAGAAGCAAAAAAAGTGTTCGATCGGCAGATCCCCTCCCTGCAAAAAGAGATCACCCGATATCTGGCCAAACTGAAAACGCCTGAGAGCCTGGAAAAAAACATTGAAAGGGCCATCAACTTTCTGCTGGGCAAAGGAAGCTTTGCAGGAAGAGAAAAGCCGGGAAAATAACCCCAGCTTTTTATTATTTCTATAAGGTCCTTACCATAAGGAATTCTCCCGGTACCGCATATACTCCATTGACGTATGGGATCGTTATACGCTTGTACGGCATGGTAGTATTGCTGCAACTGGAGGGAGTGATCACGAGATCATAATGATCCTGATTTCCATTTTTCTGGAAGAACCATTTGTTCTGGCTACAGCTTATGGATCCACCCTTTTCATTTTCTTTCCTGTAATAAGCAGTAATGCTCATTGGTTTGATGAGCTTATCGTTAGTCAGCTCGATGATATCCGTCCATACCTGGCTGACACGCTCCTTAAGAATATTGCCTGTGATCACGATACCTGTACTATTGTTGCCTAATCTCTGCATTCCAAAGAAATATCCCGGGCTTCCAAAAGTACCGCCACCACCGGCATGCAGGAGTTGTGCGGTTTTCTTCCAGTCCCCATTGTCATTTTTGAAGGCCCAAATATCCACCCAACCAGATTCCGTTTTCCCGGCATCCACAATTTGGTTCTTGAAGATCGCCACGGCATAGGCATTGCCTGCTTGCTGGAAATAAATCAGGGAGTCGAGCTCGCGCTCTATTTTATGTCCTTTCAATTCTTTGGGAAGTTTATCATAGGTGGTCCCAACCATCAACTCGATCTCTACTGGTCCAAAATCAGGTTGAACAGGTAAGAGGGGAAATGGGTCCAGGAAAGCATGATCGATGGCAGATTCAACTATGGATCGCAGTGATGAAATGGCATTTTCCGTTTCTAGTTTTTCCAGGTACAACTTTACGATGGCGCCTGATCTTGACCGCGCATGCCTCTCGGCAAAATAATCATATTCTTCTTTGTTCTCCTGAATGAAGGTTTTGATATCATCATTGTATTCAAATACGGGCGTATATTCTGTACCAAACAAGTAATCACACAAATATGACTTGTATTGTTCATTGGCATTGGCAGCTAATTTACTTTCGGGATAATTGTCCAGGAATAACTCCCATTTGATCACACGTTTTCCGATATCCCTGAACGGGATGGCCAATCCTCCATTGATATCATGCAATACTGTATCTTCATCGGCCCTGAGCTCAAGGAATTTCCTGTAATCTGCAGGAAGGGTGTTCTTGAAAAGATTTACATAGAAATAAGGAATTGGCATTAACTCAGTAAGCCCCTCTCCTATTTCAGTAGGGACCAGTCCGGCAGTGGCCAAAAGATCCACTTTTTTCTTTACGGCAGCAGGAAGCACCCTTTTCCATTGACCTCCCTGCTCCACACTATACGTAGCATATTTATCCACCCATTCGGCTTCATTTTGCGTTATCCCTGCCAGCACAGTGTCTACAAATGCTCCCAGTGAAAGGTACAGTTGTACAGCCTCTGCTTCGGTTATGCCAGGTAGTTGTTTGGTGATGGTCTCCTTCCTATTGATCAAAGCTGTTACATACCACTCGGTGGATTGTTCGGGAAGGTTCATTTTCTTGTGACCGGTAGAATCTGTTTCAGCAGCAGGGGATGATTTGGTTTTTGGGGTTTTATCGCCATCCTTACAGGCAAAGAAGCTTAAAAGAAGGATGCCCAGGACCGGCATCCAGCGGACAAGTGATGGTTGTTTCATGAGTACATTAGGGATTAATGAAGGCGTGAAGGTAATAAATGGAACCTTATTTCAATAACTTATGAATGACCAGCAATATTTACTTCCCGACCCGTAAAAAGCACTTATTGAATTCCGGTTTTCCGGCAATATACTCACCAAAACAAAGGATAGGGATACCTGTTGCTGATGCCTGTCCAGCTACGAGTGATGTCTTCCACGGGGTTCGCGCTTTATCACTATTTACCCTATATTTGACCCGGTTTACTTACCCCGATTATCAGCCGGAATGACTGTTACAAACCGGAAAGCATCTTATCCATAACATGATATTTCCCTTCTCCCTGAGTTCTTAGCCGGAAGATCTGATAGGTTTTAACTATTGAAGTATAGAATTAATCGATTATGACTATTATCGAAAGATCATAATTTTACCCCTGCCCAATATCGGTGCAGAGCAAGTATTCTTTCAATACCATAAACTCATAAAAATGGAAAAAGAAACAAAGGACATCAGCAAATGCCCCTTCCATAATGGCAGCATGAAAAGTAATGTTGCGGGTGGCGGCACCAGGAACCGCGACTGGTGGCCCAATCAGCTCAAGATGAGTACGCTTCGACAGAACTCATCCTTGTCTGACCCCATGGAAAAGGATTTCGATTATGCTGCAGCATTCAAGAGCCTGGACCTGGAAGCCGTGAAGAAAGACCTGCATGCATTGATGACGGATTCCCAGGACTGGTGGCCTGCGGACTTCGGGCATTATGGTCCGCTCTTTATCCGTATGGCCTGGCATAGTGCAGGTACTTACCGCGTGCACGATGGCCGTGGCGGCGCAGGCGCTGGCCAACAACGCTTCGCTCCCCTCAATAGCTGGCCGGACAATGTGAGCCTGGACAAGGCGCGCAGGCTGCTCTGGCCTATCAAACAAAAATATGGCAACAAGATCTCCTGGGCCGATCTGCTGATATTGACCGGCAATGTGGCACTCGAATCCATGGGCTTCAAAACCTTCGGTTTCGCCGGTGGGCGTGCTGATGTTTGGGAACCCGACGAGTCTGTTTATTGGGGATCGGAAACTACCTGGCTGGGTGGCGATATCCGTTATGCAGGCGGCTCCCATGGCGTGGTGGAAAACCATGGCGTACTGGTATCGGATGACGATGCCGATGGAAAGATCCATGCACGCAACCTGGAGAAACCACTGGCTGCCGTACAAATGGGATTGATCTATGTAAATCCTGAAGGCCCCGATGGAAACCCCGACCCCATCGCTGCGGCTAAGGATATCCGTGATACATTCGGCCGTATGGCCATGAACGATGAAGAAACCGTGGCCCTCATTGCCGGAGGCCATAGCTTCGGTAAAACACATGGCGCCGCTCCTGCTACCCATGTAGGCAAAGAGCCTGAAGCCGCTGGCCTGGAACAGCAGGGCCTCGGATGGCAGAACAGCTTCGGGTCCGGAAAAGGGGCAGATACCATTACCAGCGGCCTTGAAGTTACCTGGACCGCCACCCCTACCCAATGGAGCAATAATTTCTTCGAGAACCTGTTCTCCTTCGAATGGGAACTGACCAAAAGCCCGGCAGGAGCACACCAATGGGTGGCAAAGAATGCAGGGAATATCATCCCCGATGCTCACGACGCGTCCAAGAAGCACCTCCCAACCATGCTTACAACGGATCTTTCCCTGAGGTTCGATCCGGTGTATGAAAAGATATCCAGGCATTTCCTGGAAAACCCCGATGCATTTGCAGATGCATTTGCCCGGGCCTGGTTCAAACTTACCCACCGCGATATGGGCCCACGTGCGCGCTATCTCGGCCCTGATGTGCCGGAAGAAGTGCTGCTATGGCAGGATCCCATCCCTGCTGTGGATCACACGCTCATCAATGATAACGATATTGCCAGCCTCAAATCGAAGCTCCTGGGCTCCGGCCTCACCGTATCCGAACTGGTGGGCACTGCCTGGGCTTCCGCTTCCACTTTCCGTGGCTCGGACAAACGCGGTGGTGCCAACGGCGCCCGTATCCGCCTGGCCCCGCAGAAATTCTGGCCTGTCAATAATCCTTCACAACTCCAGAAAGTACTGAGCACACTGGAAAATATCCAGAAAGAATTCAACGGTGCACAGAAAGATGGAAAGAAAGTTTCGCTGGCAGATCTGATCGTACTCGGCGGTGCTGCTGGTGTGGAAAAAGCAGCTAAGGATGCAGGTGAGAACCTCACAGTCCCCTTTACGCCCGGCAGAATGGACGCCTCCCAGGAACAGACCGATGTTGAATCATTCGGCCACCTGGAGCCATTGGCTGACGGATTCCGGAATTACAGGAAAACAAGAATGCCGGTTTCCACGGAAGAGCTGCTGATAGACAAAGCACAATTGCTCACGCTCACCGCACCCGAGCTCACCGTGCTGCTTGGTGGATTGCGCGCCATCAATATCAATTTCGACGGTTCAAAGGATGGTGTACTCACCGATCGGCCCGGACAGCTCACCAACGATTTCTTCATCAATCTCCTCGATATGAACACCGCCTGGAAGGCAGTGGGCGCCGATAAGGAGCTCTATGAAGGAAGCGATCGCAAAACAGGAAAAGTGAAATATACAGGTACACGCGCCGACCT